>DATEOJ010000147.1:0-2864 GCA_035274235.1 Pyrinomonadaceae bacterium | reverse complement strand
TGTCCGTGGGCTCCGCCCTTTCGGGCTTCACCCACGGCTAAACGCATCTGACCGCTACGCGGCCGTCGTGCCGTTGACGCACTAAACGGAATTAAGTTGGCGCCTATGGGGTGTAACACCGAGACCGCGGGGATCGCAGAGAAAATTACAACACCCCATCTCCGCGTTCTCCGCGCGTTAAAATAAATCTGCGTCATCCGCGTCATCTTGCGGTTACCCTTTCTTACAAACCCGAGTTTCACCGACCCCGTACAAACGGCATGTCCCGCATACGACCTCCGCCGACGTGCATCTTGTCGATCTTTCCCGATGCATCGCGTGTGAACCAGAAGACGAAGCCCATTCCGCTGAAGTGGTCCTTGAATGACGGACGTAGCGGGATCCGAAGCGTCGGACGCTGCGTGATGAATGCCTTGTCGCCCTCGACGACCAACGTGACGCCTGCACGCGCCTCTTCGCTGTACCAATCGCCGGTCAGCGACGACAAGTCCGCGGCGGTTGGCGTCCATTCGGTTTCCGCAAACAGCCTCGTCACTCCGCTCGGATTACTCACATCGAGTTGCGTCGGCCTACCGTCTTTGTCGGACGTCACAATCACCTTCGCTCCGCTGGGCAAAAGAAATGAACCATCGGCCACCGGCTTGAACGGACCGCCGTTTATCTTTAGCTCGCCTTTATCGAAAGTTATCCGATTGTCTCGATGCGTTCTCTCGTTTCGCCAGATACCCACCAACTTCTTCAACTCGTCCTCGGATTTCTGAACAGCATCGGGGGGCTTCGGGGATGCCGGGAACGGACCCAGGATCTCGTCGGCGATGCTGTGGACCAGATCGGTCGCGGCCGGCGGATATCCGTTGCAAAGTCCGGCGATGGAAAGTTTTCGATCGGGATAGCGGGCGAGATAGGTTTGATATCCGGCGGTACCACCGGAATGCGAAACCTCTTTCACTCCTTTGTATGTCGCAACCTCCAGACCGAGTGCGTAAGTGATCTTCCGGCCGTCGTTGAGAATGGCTTGCGTCTCGAGTGCGTCGACAAGCGGTGCTCCAAGCGATTTCGAATCCAACATCGCATTCCACTTCAACCAGTCTCCGACTGTCGTCAGCATCCCGCCATTTCCGACGACGTTCATGATCGGCATGTTCAACTTCCAGGGCGACTTCTCATCGTCTTTCGCGTAACCCTGCGCCCGACCGGGAACGAGCCGCTGATAGTCGTCACGCCACGAGCTGTTCTTCATGCCAAGCGGTTTGAAGAGGCGGTCCGTGACGAAGTCCCCGAACTTTTGTTTTGAGACTCGTTCGACAATGATCGCCGCGAGTTGGTAACCGCTGTTTGAATACGAGTACTCGGCACCTGGAGTGAAGTCGAGACCTCTCTGATTGATGATCACGTCATAAGCGATGTCCTGTGTTACTACTCGATTGCCGCGTCCGGCCCCGGTCAACTCCATCACTGAACCCCAGTCGCGAAGCCCCGCTGTGTGAGTGAGGATATTCCGGATCGTGATCGGCTTATCGTATTCGGGCATTTCGGGAAGATACTTTCTGATGTCGTCGTCGAGTTTGAGCTTTCCGTCTTGCTGGAGTATTACGATCGCAGCGGCGGTGAACTGTTTCGCTACCGAGCCGGATTCAAAGATGGTCTGCGGCGTGTTCGGAATGTTGTGTTCCATCTCCGCAACGCCGAACGCTTTTTCCCAAACGGATTCGCCGTTAACCGAGATACCGACGGCGCAGCCGGGTCCGGGAGCGACGTAAGCCTTTAAGGTTTTTTCCCACACGCGGTCGGCTCCGGCGATGGCCTGCGTTTTGTCGACGGTTTGGGCAGTGGTGGAAATCGTGCAGAGAAGTAAAAAGACAACGACGTTCTTTAACATAGGCTGTGACCTCAGAGAGTTTGGATTAGAGAAGCGAGACTTGAATAAAGACGTTTTTCAGTTCAATGAGGTTTCAGATTAGTTTTGTACAAGGAGGGCCAGGATGGCGACAAGTCCGAGTTCGAAAGTTGGCAATTGACCGCGGATCGCGCAGACGACGCGCTTTTTAGGTCTTGGTTTGTTCGTGTGATTCGTGTGTTTCGTGGTTCGGTTTTGTTAGTGTGACTTCGTGTATCTTCGTGGTTCCAGCAATTCGCTAGCGAACTGGAACCACTAACGCACACGAAATCACACGAAAAGAGCCACAAAAGAAATCCGCGTCATCTGCGTGATCTGCGTGATCTGCGTGATCTGCGGCTAATACTGCTAACAACTCGCCAACCCCGCGTCCAAGGCCTTGATCAATCCATCGACCGTATCCTTCGACGAATTCAACATCAGCCCCGTTCGGATCACATTCCCGTACAGACCGCCCTTGCCGATCAACACACCCTGACGTTTTGTCTCTTCAAAAACTTTCAACACAGCTTCGGGATTCGGCTCCTTCGTCTTCGGATCTTTCACAAGCTCTATCGCCTGCATGATCCCCATCCCTCGGACATCGCCGACGATCGGATACTTCTCCTGAAGCGCGAGCAACTGCTCGTGGAAATAATCGCCGACGACGCGACAGTTCGTGCGAAGATCGTCTTCCTCGATAACCTTGATCACCGCGAGTCCGACAGCCATCGAAACCGGGTTTCCACCGAAAGTTGAGAACGTCAGACCCGGAAATGCATTCGCGACTTCCTCGGTCGCGATCGTCCAACCGATCGGAACACCGTTACCCATTCCTTTCGCCGATGTGATGATGTCCGGCTCGACGCCGTAGTGCTCGATGCCGAACCACTTGTCGCCCGTCCGGCCCCACGCCGTCTGCACTTCGTCGGAGATAAAGAGTCCGCCGTGGTTCTTTGTGATCTCGTGAACGCGTTTGAAATAGTCT
>DATEOJ010000146.1:0-9558 GCA_035274235.1 Pyrinomonadaceae bacterium | reverse complement strand
GAGGGAAGTGCGATCACCTACGGAGGAGCAAATCGTGTCAGCGCTCCGGTGGGGACGCACAGCATCCTTTCGTTTCTATATGCCGCGCGGCTTTTCAATCTGAAGCCGAGCAAGAACGCCGCGAATCCGATAAACGATACGCGCGTCGCGGTGTTTTGGGAGACCCAGCCTTACGTCTTCGTTTTGCGTCCGGCAGTGCCAGAGGTGATAACGATCGACGGTAAACCGCTCGGGGCTCAGTTGGTGGCCATCACCACCGGAAATCCAAAGCTCGATCAGTTGGGTATAAAGGTTTGGCTTGGAACCGATGACGCTCGTACACCCCTTCGGTTTGTGATGGGAACTTACCAGGCAGATCTAATAAGAACAGAGAAACCGGCCCCGCAATAGGCCGTTTTCTTCCCTAAATGAAATTGAAAGTTGTTTTCAACTAGAGTAGACTCAGTCTCGGGCCGATAGGTCGGCCGATGCGAAGCCCTAAGTTAGGAATAGTTCAAACATCGAATATGACCCTCGCGGATCTGGAAAAGGGAGAAACAAGGACGGTCGTTTCCGTCCGCGGACAGGACGCGGTAACGCGCCGTCTGATGGAGATGGGAGTTATTCCCGGCGTGTCGATCAGAATGGTCAAGTCAGCTCCGTTTGGAGATCCGGTCGAGATCAACGTTCGCGGTTACAGTCTTGCACTTCGTAAGAGCGAAGCGGAATCAGTCGAGCTTGCGAGGCCTCGCGACAATGAATGAACCAAGATGGAAACAAACCTCATCTGACAATTGCACTTGCCGGAAATCCCAATGCCGGTAAGACTACGCTCTTTAACTCACTCACCGGTCTTAATCAAAAAGTAGCCAACTATCCAGGTGTAACTGTCGAACGCAAAGAAGGCGTTTGGAATATCGGAGACCGCAGCGCCACGCTGATCGATCTGCCGGGATTGTATAGTCTCGACGCGACATCGCTCGACGAGGAGATCGCGCGCAATGTCATCACGGGGCAAGTTGAGAACGTTCCGAAGCCTGACGTTATCGTGTCAGTTGTCGACGCGACAAATCTCGAACGAAATCTCTACCTCTCTACTCAGCTACTCGAATACGGTGTGCCGGTCGTCATCGCTCTGACGATGATCGACGTCTTCGAGAAACGAAAGCACGAGATAGATATCGACAAGCTATCGGAGACCCTCGGCGTACCCGTGATTGCAGTTAACTCAAAGGCCGATCGCGGCAAGGATGAACTGGCTGACACGGTAGTGAAGATCGTCGGTTCGGCTCCCAAGCTTCCGTACGAACTGAACGGCGACAGCCCCGACGGCGACAACTCGCGGATCTTTGCGCGTTATGGATTTATTTCAAACGCAGTTCAGGAGTCCGTCCGTCATAACGACAAGATCGAACACCGCGTCTCGGAGCGGATCGATCGCATCCTAACGCACAAGGTTTTCGGTCTCGCGATCCTCGTACTGATTTTACTTACAGTCTTTCAAGCGATCTTTTCCTGGGCGACACTTCCGATGGATCTTCTCGAGTCCGGCTTCGGTGCTCTCGGAGACGGAGTTCGAACACTCTTGCCGGAAGGAATTCTCGCGGACTTGATCGTTGACGGAATAATCGCCGGTGTCGGTGGCGTACTAGTTTTCCTGCCGCAGATCCTGCTGCTGTTTCTGTTCATCTCCATACTTGAGGACTCGGGTTACATGGCCCGTGCGGCGTTCCTTCTCGACAAGTTGATGAGTCGGGTCGGTCTGCACGGTAAGGCATTCTTACCGTTGATGAGCAGCTTTGCTTGTGCGATCCCGGGGATCATGGCGACGCGTACGATCGAGGACAAACGCGATCGGTTTGCGACGATACTCATCGCGCCGTTTATGAGTTGCTCAGCGCGATTGCCCGTCTACACGCTGATGATCGGCGCGTTCTTTGCTGGCCAAACTGTGCTTGGTTTCGTCTCCCTGGGGGCGATCCTGATGCTTGCGATGTACGCGTTGGGTATCTCGGTCGCGTTGGTCGTCGCGTACATTCTGAAAAGGACGATCCTCAAAGCACCTCCGCCCCCGTTTATTATGGAGCTGCCGCCATACCGAATGCCGAGTTTGCGGACGGTATTTCAGAACATGCTTACGCGGGCGTGGCTATTCGTAAAACGCGCCGGCACGGTTATCCTCGCGATCTCTATCATCCTTTGGGCGTTAATGTACTTTCCAAGAAGTAGTCAGCCGACAGTCGTCACTGATCAGCAGACCGAAAGTGCGAATCCCGAGAGCTCTCAGTTGCGAAATAGTTTTGCCGGCAAACTCGGACACACGATCGAACCGGTCATTCGACCCCTTGGTTTCGATTGGAAGATCGGCGTCGCGTTGATTGCGAGCTTTGCCGCTCGCGAGGTTCTGGTTTCTACATTGAGCATCATCTACAACGTCGGCAAGGACGAGAACGAGCAGTCTGAGACTTTGATCTCAGCGATTCGCGACGCTAAGGACGATAACGGAAACAGGGTCTGGACTCCGTTGACCGCCCTCACGCTGATGGTATTCTTTGTTCTGGCGATGCAATGCATGTCGACTATCGCGATCGTGCGTCGTGAAACGAACTCATGGGGTTGGACCATCTTCATGGTGACTTACATGACCGGCCTCGCATACGTAGCTGCACTTATTACCTATCAGGGCGGGAAGATGTTGGGATTTGAGTGATGTTTGACCTTCAATTCTTGATCGTTGCTTTACTGATCGCCGGCGCCGCGACGTACGCCGCGTGGACATTCATGCGCAAGTCGAGATCGTTCTCGAAGAAGTCGGACTGTGCTGACGACTGCGGATGTTCGTCCAAAAGCAAAACACCTAAAGCCGCCCATTGAATAGCGACAACAGATTCCTGACCGAAGGCGTGCGATCGATGTTCTTATCGACGCTCGCCTTTTCAGTTGCGAACATTCTAGTCAAATATCTGTCGCATATTCCGCCGATGGAGGTCGTGTTTTTCCGGACGACGGTGTCGAGTGCGTTCTGCTTGATCGGGCTTTATCGAGCGGGTGCGGATTGGCGCGGTTCGAATCGGACGCTCTTGCTCCTTCGCGGATTATTTGGAACGACCGCCCTCTATCTCTTCTTTACTACGGTTCAACAAATCCCGCTCGCGTCAGCGATGACGATCCAGTATCTCTCACCGATCTTCACGAGCATCATCGCAATCTTCGTCCTAAGCGAGAAGGTGCGTTCGATGCAGTGGCTCTTCTATGCGATCGCCTTTGGTGGCGTCGTTCTTATCCAACAGATCGATACACGTGTGTCGCCGTTCTATCTCACGATCGGGATCGTCTCGGCCTTCTGTTCAGGGGTTGCGTATAATCTTGTCCGCAGTCTCCGCGGGCGCGAGCATCCGTTAACGGTCGTTCTTCACTTTCAGCTCATCGGCGTGATCGTCGGCGGCATCAGTCTGTTTTTCCAGTGGCGAACACCGACGGGTTGGGACTGGTTGTTACTGTTCCTGATCGGCGGCTTTTCACAGCTCGGACAAATCTTCTTAACGAATGCCCTTCAGAAGGAACGCGTTGCCGGAGTCGCGATCATAAACTACACGGGATTGGTTTACGGATTGTTGATCGGCTCGCTGGTGTTTGGTGAGACGCAATCAGCGGAATCCTTCGCCGGTATGCTTCTTGTCGTCTTCGGCGTTCTTCTCAGCGTGGTTTATAGTAACCGGAAGCAGGACCTCGAAAAGATCGAGTCGACCGCCGCATGAGCTCGACAAAACTTTTAGCTTTCATTGTTACGATCAGCGATACTCGCAGTCTTGAAACTGACGAGTCGGGCGAGACCCTTGCGCAACTACTCGTTTCCGCGAATGTTGAGATAGTGGGGAAGTTGATCGTCTCGGACGATCTGGATGATATCCGAAGTACATTGATGGTCCTATCCGACCGCGACGATGTGAATCTCGTTCTTACGACCGGCGGGACAGGATTTGCTCCGCGTGACAACACTCCTGAGGCGACCCGAGACGTTATCGATCGCGAGGCACCCGGCATAGCGGAGGCGATGCGACGCGAGACGGCGGAGAAAACTCCGATGGCAATGTTATCGCGGGGCGTCGCCGGAGTAAGAAACGGTACGCTGATAATCAACATGCCCGGCTCACCAAAAGCGGTGGCGGAATGTTTTGAGGTTATTCGTCCGGTCCTTCAGCACGCGGTCAATCTGCTCGCGGGCGAGTCATCACACTGACATGCGAAACAGAATCCTTATTGCGATCGGCTTCGTCATTGTTTTCGGAATTAATGTTCCCGCTCAGCAATCCGGAACCGCAGCCGCTCCGGCGGCTGTCGTCCGCGCCGAGAATTATTACCGGACGGAGTTGTACATGGGAATGTCGATACCGGGCGGCTCGATCGTGAGCGACGAAGCGTGGGAGAAGTTTTTGTCCGACTTCGTCACTCCGCTTTTTCCCGATGGATTTAGCATACTAGGCGGACGAGGACAGTATCGGGAAGCATCGGGAACCATCGCGAAGGAACCGAGCCATGTCCTTGTCTTCCTATACAAAAAAGCCGACCGCAAAGCCGCCGGCTCGAAGATCGAACAGATCCGTGCCGAGTATAAGAAACGCTTTTCTCAGGAATCGGTTCTTCGTGTTGATATCACAAAGTCTGTCCTCGTTAGCTTCTAATACAGTTTTCAGTTTTCACCTTTTCGTTTTCAGTTTGTTCGAGGCAGCCTCCTTCGACAAAATGAAAACCAAACGGTTAAGACTGAAGAGTAACGGCCATACCCGACGATCCTCTCTTGGTTGAGGGCTAACGTCGCAGGTCTGTGGAATTACTTCGTTTATTCTAGGGCTACCTGGAATAGTAAATCACGTTTGGGCGGAGTTTCTCTAGATTGTGCGCCTGGGGACTTGCGGCTATCCGCGGGTTCTAAGCAATAAATACATTAGAGTTAAATTTGTTTGGCGACCATCAAGTCTGGTTCCTAACCGCAATACTTAAACTTAGCTTCTCAAGCCGATTAGTCGTTGGATTGTATGAGAAGTCAGTGACCTCAACGGTTAATTTAAACTTTTCAATCAAGAACGTTCGACGCATCTTCATAGGATAAAGACTATCGTCAAACGGCCTTTTCGGCGGTTCAGTGGGGCATAAAGTGCCAGCTCGGTCCTCTTTCGAAAAACTATCACCAATGCCCGGTCCTTCTACGGCCAGCAATTCATGACCAACGAAATCCCCTCCCGCCTTATCATTTCTCACTAGTTCCCTTAAAGACACGAACCAACAGTTAATGTTGGAGCGAAGTGGCGTCTTAGTGAATCCGCGCGCTAATTGGAGTCTGAAGCGCCTTTTCCTTGATACGGTCTCGATCTGGGCTTCATACTCGTTTACAGTGTTGTCCAGATGAAGATTGATTGTTCGCGGTGAAACTCTGTCTTCTCCGATCATCCAAGTTTTTATTTCGACTTGGTTGTTTCCGGTTGGGCCTTCAACCGCCTGGCCATGAACCACAGCGCTTGCCATCGTAAGAACTACAATAAGCGACGAAACAACGGCGATCTCCACTTTTGCAACTTTCACCGTTCTCCTCCTACGTTCTACCGAGGCAGAGCACTCTGCACGAAACCCGCGACGTCTTCCTTTAGCTTCTTCAACGAATTCCTCTCGATGTACATCATGTGTCCCGCCTCGTAGTACGCGAACGAGAAATTCTGCCTGAGCTGCGGATCGAGATTCATCGCCGAGACCGTATACTGCGTTGCGAAGTAGGGGGTCGCCATGTCGTAGTAACCGCTAGCCACGAACACCTTCATGTACGGATTCTTTCGCATCGCTGACGAAAGAGCCTGCGACGTGTCGGCGTACTGGTTGTTCGTGTTCCAGTTCCACGGCGACGAGATTCCTCCGCCGAGGATGTAGTACTCGAGATCGGATTTGTAGTTCAACTGACGACGCACATAGTCATTGAAAACCGCGGTGTAAGGAGTACGGATCGCCGTCATGCTCGGATCGAACTCCACGCCATCGCCGGCCGCATCGCGGTCATATCCTATGAAGCGACTGTCGAGTCGTCCCGTCGTGCGGCGCTGGTCCCGGAGAAGTTCCTTGTTGAACTCACCTAGATCGACGCGAAAATTATTTTGCTCAATAAATGACTTACTCAGTCCGCTATAGGCGCTGAACTTTTCAACGAGCGTCTGTTTTTCTGCGGCTGAGAGCCGATCTATTCGAAGAAGCGCAGGACTGTAGACATTCGCCGTGAACTCTTCAGACTCACGCAGCACATCGCGGAGTGGGCGTCGTTGCATCTCCGGCGAGAGCCGCTTGTGATACCAGGCGGTTGCCGTATAAGACGGGAAGATCAGGACGAGTGGAAGGTCGTTGTTATCTGCAAATCGAATCGACTGAAAATTCATCACGGTCGAGACGAGTACGATTCCGTTCAATCCGATACCCCGCTCGAAGAGATGATTCGACAGACCGGCAGCACGCGTTGTTCCGTAACTTTCGCCGACGAGGAATAGTGGTGACGCCCACCGCTCGCTTCGTCCAAGATAGAGACGGATAAACTCACCGACCGATTCGATGTCGCCGTTCACTCCGAAGAACTTGTTTGCAAATTCGGGTTTGGTCGCTCGTGAGTATCCGGTTCCTACAGGGTCGATGAAGACCATGTCGGTCTGGTCGAGCCATGACGAATCGTTGTCGACCATCTCGTACGGCGGCGGAGGCATCAGGCCGTCGTCGAGCATCTTCACCCGACGCGGTCCGAGCGCACCGAGATGAAGCCACACGCTCGCTGAACCAGGACCCCCGTTGAAAGAGAACATCAACGGACGTGACTTCGGCTCAGTCACACCGTCGAGTGTGTATGCCATGTAAAAAATGCGGGCCTCGGTTTCACCCGAGGTAGCGTTCTTGATCGGCATGAATCCGGTAGTAACCGTGTAGCTTAGTTGGCGTCCGCCGACGCGGGCCGAATGTTTTGTAACTACAGGCGGTTCGTCTTTTTGCGCAGCGGTGTCAGCCGGCTTTGGTGATTCGGTCGGACGCGCCGCGACAGTCGGAGCCTGAAACAAAAGTAATAAAGGTAAGAAGAGTGATGCGAGCATAGTGGTTTTAGTTACCGGCCGCTGGCGGACGGCCAACGGACTGGAACGCAGGCGTCTCGCCTGCGAGTGCCAGAGGAAAAATAATCTGCGACAGAATCGCCTCGCTATCTTACGACTTCGCTGACGACCTGTCCGTTGATGATCGTCCCGACGCAGTGAGTAGTGAATTCGAACGGATCGCCGTCGTACATGGCGACGTCAGCGTCCTTGCCTTTCTCCAGCGAGCCGACCCGATTGTCGATGCCGAGGATACGTGCCGCCTGGATCGTGATCATCGCCATCGCTTCTTGCGGAAGCAATCTCTTATTGCCGGCTGCCATCGCGGCCTCGAAGAGTACGACACGTGTCTTCGGGACGTAGCCTTCGAATCCACTCTGTAATGCGACCGGAATTCCGGCGGCGCGAATTTTCGCGGCGTTTTCGATCGACAAGTTCTCGGTCTCGCCTCCGGCACGTGCCATTGTCGGGTGGACGATGACAGGGAAGCCGGATGTCTTGATATCGTCGAGGACCATGTGTGCATCAGAAGCGCCATCAAGCACGATTCGGATGTTGAACTCTTTCGCAATTCGGATCGCGGTCAAGATGTCCTGGGCTCGGTGAGCGGTTACTAGAAGAGGGATCTCTCGTTTGATCACACGCGTCATGATCTCAGACTTAAGGTCTTTAGCCGGTTCAGCTTTTTTCGAATTCTCCTGAGCCTTGATCAACTCGCCGCGGAGCAGAGCCGCTTGTTTCGCACGTGTTCCCGGCGATTTGCCTTGACCCGCGTTGCCGCCGTCACCGATCGTTATCGCGACCATCGCCGTCGGGACGATCGTCGCCTCGTCGACATTCCGGCCGAACGTCTTCGCGATCATCGTCTGACCTGATGCGAGGGCCGACGGTTGATGTCCAGTGTGTATTGTCGTCACGCCAAACTGCCGGATCCATTCGACGAGTCTTTCCTGAGCGTTGTACGCATCGATTGCGCGGAGTTCAGGCTGAAACGACGCACCGCCATCGAGTGCCATCTGATCGTGCGGCTGATTGAGGTATCCGTTTAACCCGACAACGCTATGAGCGTCGATCAAACCCGGTGTGACGAACTGTGCGTTGATGACGCGATAGCCCGCCGGTATCGTGATGCTTGACGCTGGTCCGACAGCCTCGATCTTTCCACCATTGATCAACACGACACCGTTCGAGATCGGGTCGCCCGCCATTGTCCAAACTGTATTGCCCTTGACCGCGATCTGTCCGTTGACACAAAGGAGCGAGCAATAAACTGCGACTGCCACAAACAACAAATTCCGCATTCCGCGTTTCGCATTCCGCATTAGTCCTGTCCTCCGATGTCGCCGTCGAAGCAATCGATATCACCCATGTCGCCATTGCCCGAAGCTCCGAGTCCGCCTACGGCGATCAGATAGTCTTTAGGATCACTGCGGTCGAATACTTTTCGACCTTCCACCCAAGTTTGAAGGACGTGTGTATATACGCTGAGCGGATCTCCGGACAGGACAACGAAGTCCGCGTCTTTACCGGCTTCGAGCGATCCGACCCTGTCCTGAAGATCGAGCATGATCGCATTCGCCATCGTCAGCGCATAAAGAGCTTTGTCGTACGACATCCCTCCGCGGACTGCGAGACCTCCCGATCGAAGAAACCAGCGCGAATCGGTAATGCTGTCGTCGGTATGAAATCCGACAAGTGCACCCGCCTTCTCGAGAGCGGCGCCGTTTATGAAACTGATGTCCATCGTCTCGAGCTTTCCGCCCGGTGCGTCGATGAAGATGATCGAGGCGGGGACTTTTGCTTTCGCGATCTCGTCCGCGACTTTCCACGCGTCGGAAACATGCTGCAGAACGAGTCGGAATCCGAACTCCTTTTGAAGGCGAAGAGCGGTCAGGATGTCGTCGTGACGATGAGTGTGAAAATGCACGACGCGTTTGCCGTCGAGGACATCGACGAGTGCCTCCATGGCGAGATCGCGGGGCGGAAGCTTCGTCGTGTCTGTGCCGGCCTTCTTGATCTTGTCGCGATACTCCTGGGCCTTGATAAACTGCTCACGAACCAATGCCGCTGACTTCGCTCGCGTTCCCGGAAAACTTCCGCCACCTGTGCGAATCGAGTTGGTTCCGTTGGCGAACTTGATCCCGCCCGCGTACCGGCCGTCCGGCATCATGATCAAAAGGTCGTCGATCTTGACCGCGTTGTCGCGAAGCTTCAGGTAGAGTGTCTGTCCGCTGTCGAGATGTCCCGAACCGGGCATTACGTTAGCAGTCGTAATTCCACCGGCCTGTGCGCGCTGCAGGCTAGTCGCGCGAGCGTTGATCCCGTCGAGGATCCGAACGTCCGGCTGGATCGGCGCCGATCCATCGGCACCGGCACCGCCGCCGATGTGGCTGTGTGAATCGACGAGTCCAGGCATGATCGTCTTACCGGACATGTCGACTTGTTCGACGTCCGATGACAAGCGAACCGC
>DATEOJ010000145.1:0-3053 GCA_035274235.1 Pyrinomonadaceae bacterium | reverse complement strand
AGTACTACCGCCGCTCTCTCGATTGTCTGACACGCTTTAACCGCAACCGCGCAGAACCGCGGCAGACAACAAATCGCGAAGACCTCACCTCGTTTTTCAACGTCGTCTTCACGCTAGGCATCCGCGACGCCGCCCGCCTCGACTTCTGGGGCTACTTCTACAAGCTCCTCCGTCACCACACGCGCGACTTCGCTCACGGTCTGACATTAGCCGCGATGGGATATCACTTCAGGCAAGTGACCGAGAAGTATTGTGATTAGAATCGAAAAGTGAGATTTTCAGCGGGCAGAATTCGGAGGTCAGAATTCAGGCGCGGAAGTCAGAAACCGGAAATCCGCAATCCGCAATCAAAGGGGTCGTCTATTTATGCCGGTAGGTGATGCGGCCTTTGGTGAGATCGTAGGGTGAGAGTTCGACATCGACGCGGTCGCCCATTAGGATGCGGATACGATTTCGACGCATGCGGCCGGAGATCGTTGCGAGGACGATATGTTCGCTGTCGTGGATCTGTACCTTAAAGAAGGCATTTGGCTGTTTGTCCACCACAGTACCTGCGAGCTCGATCAGTTCTTCTTTCATCTTGATTCGTCCTTCGTCGTTCCGCCGATCGCTTCTATACCGAACGGACATTATACACAACAGAATAAATAATGCCTCCAGCCGATCTTGCGGGCCGGAGGCGTTTCATTTTACAACGCTTCAAATGCGAAGCGTCTTACGACTACCAGCGGTTTCGTCCGCCGCCGCCGCCGTAGCCACCACCGCCGCCGCCACTGCGATTTTCGCGGGGCTTAGCTTCGTTGACCTTAATGTTGCGGCCATCCAGGTCTTTGCCGTCAAAGCTCGAGATCGCGGTCTGCGCCTCTTCTTTGCTCGACATCTCGACGAATCCAAAGCCGCGCGAACGGCCGGTCTCGCGATCTTCGACCACGCTGGCTGATTGAACTGTTCCGGCCTCTGCAAACATTGTTTCGAGGTCCTGCGATGATGTATCGAAAGAAAGATTTCCTACGTAAAGTTTCGTTGACATTAAAATTGTTTTTCCTTTTCCCTTACCGGGAATTGTCTGAAGAAGTGTCGAAATCGAGTTAGCTTCGAAGAAAAACGGTGTGCAACGAAGGATCGGTTACGGATGCTCAAAACTGCAAGAGCGACTTCTGTATTAATTAATTACCTGCTCTTGCTATCCAAGAAACCGTCTTTGACAGCGGCCGCTATCGGAGCGAACCGCGAAGAGTAGGACTGCTATAAGATGCAGGAATTTGGCGGCGGTTGCAAGCTCATTTTGTGAGTAACAGCTAAGTTACCTAGAGTTTTAACCTTTCGTACTGGGCAAAAAGCTTAGTGATCTCGGCATTGATCGCCTGTTTCTCGGCCGCGTTCGAGGTCCTATCCCGCCGCTTTATCAATTGTTCGATCTCGTCCTGAATGACTTCCTGTTTCGTCTCCGGCTTACGTTTTTTCGGTATCTGGTATTTATCGTCCATTTCGAATTGCGGATTTCGGATTGCAGCTTGCGGATTTGCTTGTGTCTAACGATCGACGAAGATCGAAATCCGACATCCCAAAATCAAAGGGCCTCGAGCAACATTCCGAGGCCCTCCACTTATCAACGATCAACCATCAACCCTCAACGTTCCCCGATAGCAACATACTTCTGATCTCGCTTACCGATGTACTCGGCACGCGGACGGATCAACTTGTTGTTGGCGTATTGTTCGAGGATGTGGCCGGTCCAGCCGGAGATGCGACTGACGGCGAAGATCGGAGTGAAGAGATCCAGGGGGATTCCCATGAGGTAGTACGTCGACGCCGAATAGAAATCGACGTTCGGGTGCATACCCTTTTTCTCCAGCATAAGTTGTTCGATGCGCATCGACATGTCGTACCACTTCGACTCGCCTTTTCTCTCAGCCATCTTCTTCGAGAACTTACGCAGCCATGTCGCACGCGGGTCTTCGGTCTTGTAGACCGCATGACCGATGCCCATGATCTTCTTCTTGCTCGCGAGCGCGTCATCGACCCACGCGTCGATCTTCGCGGGGTCGCCGATCTCGATGAGCATCTTCATCACATTAGTGTTCGCACCACCGTGAAGCGGACCCGCGAGTGCGGCGATGCCGGCGGTGACGCAGCCGTACATATCGGCGAGCGTTCCCGCGACAACACGAGTCGTAAAGGTAGAAGCGTTCAACTCGTGGTCAGCGTGGAGGATGAGCGCGATGTCGAACATGCGTGCTTCATCGGCATCCGGCTTTTCACCGCGGAGCATATAGAGAAAATTCTCGGCAATCGTCAGGCTGCTGTCCGGTGCGATGACTTCCTTGCCGTTGCGGATACGATCCCATGCGGCGGATATGTGACCGATCTGACCGGTGATGCGGATCGCGGCCTTGGTCGCGGATTCGCGATCGGTGCCCTGACCGTTCGGGTCATAAAGATCGAGCGACGAAACCGCCGTACGAAGCACGTCCATCGGATTCGACTCCTTTGGATATGTCTTCATTAAATCGATGACCTCTTTAGGAGCCTCGTAGTTCCGACGCAGCCGGGTGGTGTGCTCATCAAGCTCCGCCTGGTTAGGCAGGCGTCCGTTCCAAAGCAAAAAAACGACCTCTTCGAAGGTCGAATTCTCTGCGAGGTCGTGAATGTCGTAGCCCTGATAGATTAACTTTCCTTCTTCGCCGTTGACGTCGCCAATGGCACTCTGAGCTGCTACTACGCCCCTGAGTCCTGCGGTCGCGGCGGTTGATTCTGTACTCATGGATATCTCTCTGTAATTACTAGTTTTTCCGTAACTGTAAATTTTAGCCAACGGGGCTTGGTTAGACAAGCGGCCTCACGCGGTAAGAGCATTCAGCCGCAGATCACGCAGATGGCGCAGATTTACTTAGATTAGTTGCGAAAGAAGGCTAGGTCCGGGGTAGCTAGAGAAGTTGGCCGCAGATTACCCGGATCACGCAGATTTATTTTTTGGGGGAAGAAATCGGGCGCCAGCTACATTCGCAAGTCCGGAAGGGCGGCTTGCGAATGTGGCCACAGCGCGGAGTTCC
>DATEOJ010000144.1:0-19989 GCA_035274235.1 Pyrinomonadaceae bacterium | reverse complement strand
GCAATTCCACTCTTCGGACTCGCAAAGAACGCAGTCGAGATCTTCACCGGCGATTTCATTCCCGACAAGGACAACGAGAAAGACAAGAAGAAGTAAGTTATGCGAAAAGTTTTGATCCCATCGTTTGTTCTCGTAACGATGTTCGTTATGAGCGCGGACGCCCAGACGAACCGCAGGCGAACCTCAACGCCGATCCCAGCCCCGACCGCTACGCCCTCATCCGAGCCGCAGGTGGTAAGTCGGGCTGATGACTTTCCCGACGAGAGTACTTCTCAAGCGATCCCGCCTGATCCGAATGAAGCAAGGGCAAATGGGGCGGATCGGACTAGCGTCCAGTCGTTGGAGGAACTTGGCAGTCGAATAAAGAATCTTGAAGCCGCCGCGACTCAAGGTCGCGCAAAGCCGGACCCGGACGAAAAACAGAAACGGCTTCTTCTGAATCTCGACATTCTCACCAAGGCTGAAGGACGCTCGGAGAGTATTCGCAAACAGTTGTTCGAGATGATGGAGAAAGAGAATTCGATCCGAACAAGGATCGATGCCATCGACTACGATTTGCGTCCGGAGATGATAGAGCGTACAACCGCGATCACCGGTTCACTGCGTCCGGAGGAAATGCGTGCGAATCGGGCGAAGAGTCTTCAATCTGAAAAGACAAACCTTCAGAAGCTTCTAACTGAGATCGACAGAAACAAGGCGTCGCTGGAGATCAGTCTGCAGCGCTCGGATGCACTCGTCGAGAAGCTCCGGACAAAGCTTGAGAAAGAGATCGACACCGCACTCGACGAAGATCCCGAAAAAAATCCTAACAACTAATTCTTTGGCGTCGCTTTTTTAGGCGGGGCCTTTTTGATCTTGTCGACACAGTTCTGCGCGACGGCGAGCACGGCGAGTGTCCTGAGATATTTGTCTTCAAGACTCTTTGCGTTCGAGAGCGACATTTCGAAGTTGTCTTTGCTGATCGCTTTGAACGTTCCCTCAAGATTTTGACCTGGCAAGGTGAAGGTCGTGAAGAACGAGAAGTTCTTTCCACGGATCTGGCGCTGAACGGCCGTATTCATAACCGCAGTCGGATTCTCTAACCGGTTGATCACGGTAACGGCTCCGCTCAGTTCCTGTATCGCGAAAACCGGATTCACCTTTATATATTGATTTGTAAGGGCGAGTAATACGCGAGCCTTCTCTACAGTGGGTTCCGATTGCTCTACAAGTCGGCCTACGTCGCGAAGAGTCGAATAAACTGTCGCGGCGTCGTTGGCGTTTTTCAACTGCTCTGTCGCTATGTCGAAGAAAAGGATGGCCCGACTTTCGACCTCCGGGATCTTTCGTGAAAAGCGTTCGGCCTCGCTGATCCTGTATTCCTTTACCGCGAGTTTTGCGCGGACGAACCAATAATAGTTATTCGTCTCCGTTCGTGTACTCTCTTGTTTTATCTTTTCCAACCACGGTTCGATCTTCTTGAACTGCTCCTCCGTTTTTTTCATTTCACCGCCAGTGATCAACCCAACGATCATCTGGTCCGTTAGCTTGCCTTCGGCATCAGCGTCCTCGACGGCCTTAAGACGTTCGTCAAATCCTCGACCCATTTCCTCGCTTTGCTTCTCGCGCTTGTCGAGGTCGCTTCGCATCTGCTCAGTAAGCATTCCGTTAACGCGAGCCTTTGCTTCAGCGTGTGCTTGGAGGAGCTGAGGGAATTGTTGTATGACGATCGGCTCAAGTTGAGTTAACGCGCTAATCAAGTAGATCGGTTCAGGTAGACGATATTCTTCCGGAGGCAAGGCGAGATTTTGCGGATCGCTGGCGAATGAGATCGCGCGACGAATGTACATCTCGATGAACCGTCGCTGGAACTCACGGTTGGGTGTTAGGCCTTCTGGAACCGACGATGCAAAGTTGTTACGGTCAGGACCTAAGGAGCGTCCGCTAGCGAACGGGTATCCAGAGAGAAACAACAGTCGACGAGGTGAGGCGTTCGGATACGCGGTCAAAAGTTCGCTGTACAGGCTATCGCTAAATGGGCGGTTGTCTTCGGCAATACTGTACAGGACATAAAACCAATGAAAATCCGGCGGGTACGCCATCGCTCGTCGGAAAAGCGCTCGACTGAGTTCGGGATTGGTTTTGATCGCCTCCTGTGCGACCCGAATAATGTCCTGCAACTCGCGAGCTCGATCAAACTCGTCCTTTCGCTCCGAAGCGGCTTTCTCATATTCCTTCAGAACCTGTTCGATCAGCTTCTTTGCCCACTCGGAATCTTTTGCGGATATCGCACGGATCACCTCGAACCGGTGATCCGGTAATATCTGCGTGACGCCCTTCTGCTCAACCCGCTCAAATCCTTTTTCCTTGAAGTTATCGCTTGCGACTTTGAACGCCTCCGTGAAATATCCCCGAGCCGTAAGTTCGTCATACTTCCATAAAAACTCCGCTGCGCGAATAAGTATGCGGATTCGTTTATCGGTTTGTTCCACGCTGCGACTTTCCGACACCTGCTGATCGACGAGGAAACGCGCGAACTCTTCGTTGCAGGCCGGAGTCTCCACTGGCGGAGCTTGCGCGACAACGACCGTAGCGAGCGTAAAGAGAATCGTCGCGGCAGGGAAAAGTTGTTTGAGCATGGAAGCAACTCCTTCTTTGAGCTTTGAGCGGGCTGATTATACCAGAAGTATTCACGCCCGAATTTTCCGAATGATCCCAAAATTTATGTGCAAGCCGATGCAACCGAGGGCGTTCCCTAATTGTCATAGTGGCTAAGTCCGCGATTATCCAACACTGTCCCGAACGGGAATCTAGGAGAGTTTGTATGAAGTTAAGAACACTCGTTGTCGCCCTTGCGACCTTTTTCTGCGGTATTGTCCTCACTCTACCGGCAACTGCTCAGGGTGTCATCGTCCCGATCATTTGCGATTTTCGGCCGTGCCGACCGCGTCCAATACCCCAACCGTTACCGAACGCGTTGCCGGTTAAGTCGATACAAATTGACACGAAGATCGTCGGGCAGGTCGCGACTACTCGGGTCGAGCAAGTCTTTCGTAACGACACCCCGCACACGCTGGAAGGAACCTACTTTTTCCCGATACCGGAAACGGCATCGATTGTTGAGTTCGCCATCTGGGAGAACGGCAAGCGACTCGCGGGTGAAGTGCGTTCACGTGAGGAGGCGCGACGGATCTACGACGAGATAGTTCGTCGTCAAAAGGATCCCGGACTTTTGGAGTACGCGGGTAAGGATCTTTTCCAGGCTTCGATCTTTCCGATACCGGGAAACTCGGATAAGAAACTCGAGTTGGTTTACTCGCAGGTGTTGCAGGCGGAGTCGGGAACGGTCTCGTATCGATATCCGCTCGGCACAGGCCGGAACCTGTGGAATCGACAACAGGGGTTTCCCGAAGCAGTTCGCGTTGCGGGACCTGGACAAAAGTTTGGAACGATCTCGGGCAAGGTCGAGATAATCGGAAAGGAAGCCCTGCGGAATGTTTATTCGCCCTCGCACAAGATCGACGTCGCGAATAAAGGCGAACGGAATGCGACAGTCACCTTTGAGACGACGACCAGCGATTCCGACTTTCAATTGTTCTACGGGTTGTCGAACGACGACTTCGGCATGACGCTACTGACGCACCGGGAGCCGGGCAAGGACGGGTACTTCCTTCTGCTGCTCTCGCCGAAGGACGACGTCGCCGATCGCGAACTCGTCAGCAAAGACATCGTCTTCGTTCTCGATACGAGCGGGTCGATGGCCGATGAAGGGAAGATGGATAAGGCCCGCGCCGCGCTTCTTTTTGGTATCCGTTCGCTCCGCGATGGCGACCGGTTCAATGTCATTAGTTTCGCCGGCGAAGAACGTCTCATGGAGCGCGATATGATCGCTGCCGATGCGAACGGACGCCGTCGCGGGGAAGAGTTCGTTAAGAAGTTAACCCCGACCGGCGGGACGAACATCAACGACTCGCTCATGGCGTCGTTGAAACAGTTCGACATCAGCTCGCGTCCGAAGATCCTCGTATTCATGACCGATGGTCTGCCGACTGTTGGCGAAACAAATATCGACAAGATCAATGCCAACGTAAAGACTGCGAAGAAAGTCGACGTGCGCATTTTTCCGTTCGGTGTCGGGTATGACGTGAACACCGCGCTTCTCGACAAGCTCGGTTCGGAGAACGGCGGCATTTCCGATTATGTCCAGCCAAAGGAGGATCTCGAGGTAAAGGTCTCGAGCTTCTTTACGAAGGTCAGTTCACCGGTCTTGTCCGATCTCGAACTCGACTTTGGTGGTGCCGATGTCGAGCTGATGTATCCGCGAAAGGCGGGCGATCTTTTCAAGGGGATGCAGCTTGTCGTGCTCGGTCGTTATAAGAACGGATCGGATGTGCGCGGTACGATGATCACCCTCCGCGGAAAGAACGGAACGGAGTCGCGCAGATTCACTTATGCGGATCTGAACTTCCCTGTGCGCGAAGAAGAGAACGAGTTTCTGCCCCGGCTCTGGGCGAGCCGTCGGGTCGGTTGGTTGATCGAGCAGATACGAATCAACGGTGAGACGAAAGAGTTACGCGATGAGATCGTCGAACTAGGGACACGCTACGGAATAGTCACTCCCTATACGTCGTACCTTGCAACAGACGGTTCGCTTGTTAACGCCGCACGGTCGGACGTCCGGCAGCTCACTACGTTATCTCGGGCTGCTGCTCCGCAGATGAAAGTTCAAAGCGGGGCGGATGCGGTTCGTCAGAGCGTTCAGCAAAACGCGATGCAGGAAAATTCTTTCCTTATCGATGGTGTCGCGGCCAAGGACAAGCAGATCATCGTCCGCAATAGTGCGCAGAATCAGTTCGTGGCGAGCAAAAACTTCTTCAACCAGAGCAATGTCTGGGTCGATGCGGACTTCAAGCCCGAATTGAAACAGAAAGAAGTGAATCTGAAGTTTGGCAGCGACGAGTATTTCGCGGTGCTCAATCGCGAACGAGCCCTTGCGCAGTACTTCGCTCTTGGTGAGGAAGTGGTTGTTGTTTGGAATAACCAGGTTTATCGCGTGACCAAATAGCCGGTGGCGGGCAGGGTGATTTTCGACGGACAAAAGGTTATTCTATTCGTCGAAAATCACCATCTTTCATACTGTTCGCGGAGGTTGCGTGCCGGGCTTAACAAGTAAGTTTCTACTATCCGTTTCGTTATTTCTGATCGCCACTCCCGCTTTCTCGCAAGGAGTCTGGACAGCTTTTCCGTCCGGTACGCAGGCGGATCTCGTCGCCGTCTATTTCACATCTGCTGAAACGGGTTGGGTCGCAGGAGACAGCGGGTACCTCGCTTCCACATCAGACGGTGGTCGTAGCTGGCGCCGGCAATCGCTGGACACCACCGAAAACATAAACGAGATATATTTTCGGAATGAGAAGAACGGTTATCTTGTCGCCGGTCGGAAAATGTTTATCACGAGCGACGCGGGATCATCGTGGCGCGAGACACTGCTCTATCGCCCGAGCGATTTTAAGAATGGTCATCCGGAGTTTCTTAGTATCCGGTTCGCCGATAAGAAGAACGGTCTCGTCGTTGGATCCGTGCTCGATCGAAATGATGCGGTTATCGATTCGCTTGTGATGCGAACGCAGGACGGCGGCGAGACCTGGCATCGCGTGATCGTGCCTTCGAAGACCGAACTCTTTCACCTCGATTACAACGGCAGTTCGCACGGATGGATCGTCGGTGACGAGGGCGTCATTCTCGCGACCGTCAACGGCGGCGATACGTGGACACTTCAAAACTCGAAAACGAAACTCGCTCTTTACAACGTAGACTTCCGCGACGACGACCTCGGTTACGTCGTCGGGGCGAAGGGAGTCATACTTCGGACCGAGGACGGAGGTTTGAGCTGGCAACGTGTTCCTACAAATACTGTCTCCACACTGATGCGCGTCGATTTCCCGGACGATCGGAATGGATGGATCGTCGGCTACGACGGTTCAGTGATGCGATCTTCGGATAAGGGGCGAACGTGGGTCACAGAAAAGAACGGCCGGACGGCGCATCTTTACGGCCTTTACGTCGCGAAAAAGTACGGCTGGGCGGTTGGGGCTAAGGGCACGATCCTCGGTTATCAATAACCTACAAAAAATCCCTAAAAATACGCTTTCCCCGTTAACACTTTTGTAAAGTTGTGTTATCGTACATCATCATTCGTTTTCGTAATTTCCCTTTTCATTAAGATTCGTTATACAAGCAAAAGGTGTTCGTGGGGGGTAAATAGCAATACCGCAATACGACCAAGTTCTCGTTTTTTGACGTGCCCGCGCATGCGGTCGATGGGGCGCGTTCGTGTGATTTCTCTCAATTGGGATCAATCTTAGAAGGAGCAAAAAGAAGATGAAGAAGATCGGAGTTATATCTCAAGTGTTACTGGCCATCGCCTGCCTTTCTCTGGCGGCTTTTGGTCAGGAAACTACGGGAGGTATCGAGGGCACCGTAAAGGACGCTAACGGCGCCGTCGTGCCGAACATTACGATTACGATAACCACCCAAGGTAAGACTGAAACTGGTGTGACGACGACCGGAACGGGTGCCGGTTTCCGACGCACGTTAACAACTGATAGCGACGGCTTTTTCCGCGCGGTGCAGGTGCCTCCGGGTGTCTACTCGGTGACGACTACGGCCTCTAGCGGATTTGGCGAAGCCAAATACGAGAACGTAAACGTCGCGATCGGTAAAAACACTCAACTCGATATTGCGGTCGCACCGGGTACGACGACAACCACAGTCGACGTAGCCGCGACCGATACTCCGCCTGTCGATACGACAAACAACGCGATCCAGACCAGTATCACGGCTCAGGAGATCGAACTGCTTCCGAAAGGCACTGGCTTTACCAGCCTTCTGAAGACTGTTCCGGGAACTCGTCCTGAATCGAGAACCGGCGGCTTCTCCGTTGACGGAGCGTCCGGCGGTGAGAACGTATTTGTGCTCGACGGTCAGGAAGTGACGAACTACCGCACCGGTACGCTCAACGACACTTTCAACATCCCGACGCAGCTTGTGCAGGAGGTGCAGGTGAAGTCGAGCGGTTTCAACGCTGAGTACGGCGGTGCGACCGGTGGTGTGGTCAGCGTGGTATCACGCGGTGGAACGAACGATTTTCACGGTGAGTTCGGTATCCAATTCGAGACGCCGAGACTGAACGGTGCTGCGCGTCCGCTACTTGGCGGTACAAGTGCGGCAGCTTCGTTCTTTACAACGACACCGGAATATTTTTACCCGCAGAAAGCCGAGGGAACGAATGTCTTCCCGACGGCTAACGTTGGCGGTCCGATCATTAAGAACAAAGTCTGGTTCTTTAGCAGCTACACGCCGCAGGTCTTCGACACGCAGGTCGACACTGAGTACTACACTAATAGTCCGGCCGCGACGCGAACGTTCCTGACAACGGAGCGCTTTCGAAGGAAAACGACTTACCAGTATGCGTTCCAACGCATCGACGCTAACCCGTTCGACAATCTCCGTCTGACCAGCACGTTCCTCTGGAACCCGGTGATTCAGGACGGAAGTCTTCCGGGTACCGGCTTTTCAAACGTAACCTCGTCACAGTATGTGTTCAACAACGGGGGCGTTCGAACGGCAAACTTCGGCGGATCGATCGGTGTTCTTCCGGAAACAACATACCGGCCTCTGCAGGGCGGTCGACAGAGTTCCAACGTCGTAACAGTTTCGGGCGTTTACACACCGCTGGCCAACCTGGTCATCGATGGACGCTACAACCGCGGTTTCTTGAACGAGAAACTCGGCAACTATTACGTTCCGCAGGTCGTCGAGATCAACACGTGTAACCGCACCCCGGCGAATAACCCGAATGCGTTCCCGTGCTCGACGACTGGAGCGAATACCCTGACCGTTAAAGATGTCTCCGTACGTGAGACCATCGAATTTTCGGCGTCTTACCTTTTCAACGGTCTCGGCCGGCATGAATTGAAGGGCGGGTATCAACGCTACAAGATCATGAACGACGTGCAGTCCGGCAACAACGCGATCGGCCAGCTCCGCTTCTTTGTTGGTACGCCGATCTCGAGCCTGCAGCCGGGTGTGACGGATACCGCAAACGCGATCGGTTCGGCTTCGTTCCGACGTACGGGTACGAACGGCAAGGGAAGCAACCTTAGCCAGGGTATCTTTATCCAGGACAAGTGGCAGCCGACGAGCCGACTGTCGTTGAATCTCGGTGTTCGCTTTGAGGCAGAAAACCTCCCGACGTTCAACGGTCTTCCGAGCGGCGTCGACTTTGACTGGACTGACAAGATCGCTCCGCGTCTTGGTTTTGCGTATGACTTGTTCGGTGATGGTCGAACGAAGATCTTCGCGAGCTACGGCAAGTTCTACGATCGTGTGAAGTTCGCTCTTCCACGCGGTCTGTTCGGCGGCGATATCTTCCTTGAAGATTACTTTGAGATCTTCCCGGGTGAGACAGCTTCGATGTTCAATATCGATAATGTCGTCGGTGGTTTCACCGGACCGAGTATCTGTCCGACATCGGGCGTCATTATCTCGGGCGCGAGAAGCCGTTGTCAGCGAAATCTTCGTGTCAACGCGAACGAACCTGGTGCATCGCCTACTCAAAATGGTGCTGTCGATACGAACCTCAAGCCGTTCCAGCAGACCGAATTCACGGTTGGTATGGAACGTCAGATCGGTAAGGACTATGTCTTCCGCACTCGCTACACCTACAAGAACGTAGATGAAGCCGTCGAAGACGCCGGTATCGTCAACTCGGCCGGTAGTGAAGCGTACATCATCGGTAATCCGGGAAGAGGACTCCATCTCCAAACTCTTACGGAACTCGGGTATACAAAATCCACTCGACCGAAGCGCCGCTATGACGGACTCGAGTTCGTATTCGAGCGTCGCATGTCGGACAACTGGTACTTCAACGCTAACTACACGTGGAGCCGTCTACATGGTAACTACTCCGGCCTGGCCAGCTCTGACGAGGCTCACCTCGTCGACGGACGTTTGGCTCCGGGCGTAACGCGTGCGTTCGACTTGCCCTTCATCGGCTTTACAGCGGAAGGCAATCCGGATAATGGTCCGCTCCCGACGGATCGTCCGCATGTGTTCAACATGTACGGTGCTTACATCTTCAATTGGATGGGAAGCAAGACGAACTCAACCGAACTGTCGGCCTTCCAGACGATCGCCTCGGGCACACCGATGACAACGTCGATCTATGGTCAGTCCAGCGTGACGCCGCAGATCTTCTACCATCGTGGTGACCTCGGTCGTTCGGACACTTTCACGCAGACGGACTTCAACGTCACACACCGTTATAAGTTTGGGGCTGACTCAAGATATACCCTTGCCCTCGACCTGAATATCCTGAACCTGTTGGATCAGGACACGGTGACGGGTGTTTACCCGACGATGAACACGACTACGGGACGGCCGAATGACGCAGCGATGTTCCCGGCCGCGACTACGGGCGAACGTGCTCGTTTGTATGCGAACGGCTATACATCCGGAGCTCTGCTGCAGCCGATTCTGACCCATCTGAACGCTGATCCTGCCAACCGGCTCGACCAACGTTATGGCAAAGATCAGCTGTTCCAGGGATCGCGAATCGTGAGATTCGGGTTCCGGCTGCTGTTCTAGTTCGTTCAGTTGGTTTAGAAACGTTTAGAAAAACTGAGACCCGCCTAAGGAATTAGGCGGGTTTTTTTGATAATCCTTGATTTGGTTGGAGATTTCGCCCTGGCAAGCAACGCCACCGGAAAAGAGGGCATCAATTTTATTGAAGTAAGAAAGTCGAGCCGTGTGGCTATCTGGTTGTTCGGCAAAACGGTCTTTCTAATTCCTCCTGTTTCTACCTTGACCCGCTGGGAATGCGACCCGGCGGGTATTTTTGTTTGCCTCGGCGGTTCGGACCTGACCTGCCTCTTCAGCAAGTTTCGCCGAACGTGGCAGCGCCTCGATAGCTTTCTTCACCTGTTTGTCGGAGGCGATCCTCAAACGCTCTGCCGGAAATGCACCTGAACTTGCGAGAGCCATCTGATAATTGAGTTGGTCGGCGATCCATGCGGCCTCTTGTGTAAGCAGTTCCGGGTGGACTTTGAATTTGCCCGTCATCGTATATTCGCGGAACGCGTTCAATAGTTCGGCGTCTGTCGAAAAACGTTTGCTCGCGGCCGCCTTGCTCTTACCAATATTCTCACGGACAAAGTAGAAGATCGGATCCTGCAGTGGCGCCAGATGCGCACCCGCGTGACTCGGTTCGAGGACCTCGTCGGGCGTAATGCCCCGACCGCCGTAGACCGGTCGACTCGTCACGGTTTTCATTTCTTGAGGCGCGACGACCGCGTTCTGCGTTTCGCCCCGGTGATGGAAATAATCGTATAGCCCGGCGTTTGCGTAGCTACGCTGGATCGAGCGGCCTGATGGCGTGTAGTAACGAGCACTCGTAAGCGTCAATCCGCTTCCGTCAGGAAGCTCGAGAACATTCTGGACCAATCCTTTGCCGAAAGTTGTCTGACCGAGAATCAAGCCACGGTCATTATCCTGAAGCGCTCCGGCAACGATCTCGGCAGCTGAAGCCGTTTGATTGTCGACAAGCACTACGAGCGGAAGCTTTTCCGAATTCGTGTTTGCGGACTTCCAGGTGCGGTTGTCGAAGGCGTATCGCCCACGCTGCGAAAGGATCACGCTTCCGCGAGGAAGAAACTCTTCGGCGACGAGTGCGGCTTGCTCGAGAATGCCTCCCGAGTTGCCGCGTAGATCGAGAACTATAGAAGTGGCACCCTGTCGGTGGAGATTGTTTAACGCCTCTCGCATTTCTCGGTGAGTTGCGTTGCCAAATCCCTCGGTCAGGCCGATATAACCTACTCCGCCGGACAGCATGAAGTGATTGGGTATTGTCTGCTGAGCCACTCCACGTCGGAGCATCGTAAGCGTCGCTTTTTCTCCGGACGGCTTCTCGACTGTTACTCTCACCGCCGTACCACTCGGACCGCGAACCTTGTCGCGAACAGCGTCCGCCAACATTCCTTCAGCGGAAACTCCATCGACAGCGACGATTCGATCGCCGTACGCGAGACCGGCCGTTTGAGCCGTAGAACCCGCGTGCGTTGCGATAACGTAGGTGTTCCATTTTCCGTCGCGGATAAATGACGTGATCGTCGAGCCCGTTCCCGTGTACTCGCTTTCCTGCTCGCCAAGCAAATCGCTAAATTCGCGCGGATCGTAAAACTTTGAATGCGGATCGAGTTCGTTGAGCATCGTCCCCACGGACGACTTTAGTAACGCGTCGTTACCAACCTTTGAGCCGACAAGTGAGTTTCCCTGGATAGTTCGAAGAGCTTCGTCGAAGTCCGAGACGATTCGTGCCGCGGCCGGCGTGAGCTTTTCTGCTTTTGATGCGGACTTCGGTTTCGCAGGACCCGAAGAGGCGGTGAACGAACTTCCGTGAGCGATATCAAACGGTGCATTACCGGCAACCTGGCCCGACGCTGTAGCGGCGCAGATAACGAAAAAAAGTAGAAAAGAAAAGAATTTCTTCATCGCTGAGGTTCTCGGATCACCGAGTAACGCATCGATACACACACCTTTTCCAGCGGACAACGGCAATATGAATGCCGCGGTGTGTAATCGGACACCGCTACCCGAGTCTTGCTTTTGGTTTACTTCTCAAAAGTCTTAATTAGAGAAGGTTTCCAGCAAGAAATTTGCCTCGGGGTTACGTTTGATAAACAGCCCTGTTTGGGTAAGAATCATACGGATGTCACAGGACAATGGTTTAAGCGAAAAGCTGCGCCGGCTGGTGGAGACAGTCGATGCCGCGAGCCTGCTGACCGAACCCCTTACAAGCTCGATACATGAGCTTTTGAAGGTTTCGGCCATGGAGGTTGGTGCACGCGAGGCCTCTGTCCTCGTCCGCGACGGGACGACCGGCGATCTCCGATTCCTGGCCGCGACCGGTGCCGCAGCTCCACAGCTCATGAAGATGAAGGTCCCGGCGGGGAAGGGGATCGCCGGTTTCGTTATTTCTTCAGGTCAACCGATGGCTGTGGCCGACGTCGATGAAGAAGCGAGTTTCTACGCGGAGGTCGACAAAGCCACCGGCTTCTCGACCGAGATGCTGCTCGCCACGCCTTTGAGCTATCACGGCGAAGTAATCGGTGTGCTTGAGTACGTGAACCGTCCCGGTGAACCACCGCATCAACCTTTTACACCCGAGGAAATGGACAAGGCCGCGCTGTTTGGCGAAGCGATCGCATCGCTCGTCAACGCGTATGAGTCGGCGAAGATATTTCGCGAGTTGGGTGAGAAGGTGGTCGGTGGCAGCGACGAAGATTTCGAACTGGATTCTATCCGCGAGTGGTTGGAAGGCGTGCGAAGCTCGGCGGAACATCGAGAGATGATGGATCTCGCGATCCTCATCCGCGAGGTCGCTAGCCGGGGAGAAAATGAGCGTGCACTTTGCCGCGAAATTCTCGGATCTGTCCTTAAGTATTCGAAGAGCCGGGACGAGACCAACTACCTAGGTTTGTAGCATCGATTCCCGGGGTCATTACCTTTCAAGTTTTGCCGTAGTACAACATGACAAGCTCCTCCGACACCATCGTTCAGCCGGCTGATGCTGCAGGGCGGATCAATATCGATCCTCGCTGGCGCGAGGCGACCGGTCGGGGAGTGACTGTTGCGATCGTTGACAGCGGTATCGATACGTCGCATCCCGATCTTGACGGAAAGATCATTAGTTCGGTCGAAGCACGACTCGAAGATCGACGCGTTGTCTTTGAGCCATCTTCGGCTGGCGATTCGGCGGGACATGGAACGGCGTGCGCCGGGATCGTCGCTCAGATCGCGCCGGACGTCGAGATTCATAGCATCAAAGTTCTCGGAGCCGGCGGCATCGGCGATGGACAAGCATTTCTTGCGGCACTCGAGTACGCGATCAACTGTCGATACAGGGTCATCAATCTTAGTCTGGGAACAACTAAACCTCAGTTCTTCTCACCGCTCCACGATCTTCTGGATCGCGCATACCAGGCGGGTTGTGTAGTCGTCGCTGCGGCGAACAATCTTCCGCAACCAAGTTTTCCATCGATCTTTTCATCGTCACTGATCGCGGTTACCAAAAGCTCGACGACCGATCCGTTCGATTTCGGATTCAACTTTGGCGAAGTAATAGAACTGACCGCGCCGGGAGTTAATGTTAGGACCGCGTGGCCGAACGGTGGTTATCGTAATCTGACGGGAAATAGTTTTGCTTGTCCGCACGTATCGGGCGTGATCGCTCGGCTGCTCGAGTATCATCCGGAGTTCACTCCATTTCAGGTTAAGACCGCGTTGTATTCGATCGCGAAGGAAAATCAGTTCGCGAAGGGACTCGAGCGACCAGCGATCGGATGAAAAAAAAATCGACGCTTCTCACCCTAGAAAGAAGCGTCGTGGAGTCGCGAGTTTGAGGCCGCGATAATCAAAAGGAACTCGTGCGTCAGGTTACATCCGCATCGCAAGATCGGTCTGTATTGGGGAATACAAAAACTCGAAAGTGAACTTCGATTCGTTCCATGTGGTTTTTGCGTTTCAAACCCTAAAATGATTTCATAAAAATATGTCGCAAACCTTTAATTTGCCTCCTCTCGAGCTGGAGGAGTACTCGCTGGAAAACGGTCTTAGGGTAGTGCTGAATCGCGACGACTCAGTTCCGGTCGTCGCGGTCGCCGTGTATTACGATGTCGGATCGCGCAACGAGCGGGAAGGACGGACCGGCTTTGCGCATCTTTTCGAGCACATGATGTTTCAAGGCTCGGAGAATGTTAAAAAGGCCGAGCATTTTCAGTACATCATGAAGGCCGGCGGCACGATGAACGGCACGACGTCGAGCGAGCGCACAAATTATTTTGAAACGCTCCCCGCGAGTCAGCTGCCGCTCGCTCTCTGGCTCGAGTCGGATCGCATGCGTTCGCTCGCGGTCACTCAGGAGAATCTCGACAACCAGCGCGAGGCGGTAAAGGAAGAGAAACGACTTCGGTACGACAATCAGCCGTATGGTCAGATCTTCGACCTGATCAACGAGATGATCTACAAGAATTTTGCGAACTCGCACTCGACGATCGGTTCGATGGAACATCTCGATGATGCGACGGTCGAAGACGTTCAAGAGTTTTTCCGGATCTATTACGCGCCGAACAATGCTGTCCTCACCATCTCGGGATCGTTCGAACCGGAGACCGCGAAGCAACTTGTCGAGACTTACTTCGGCGACATTCCGAATCAAACCAAACCCGCTTCGATCGATGTCGCCGAACCCGGCGAGGTCGCCGAGAACTATCGCGAATGGGAAGACCCGCTCGCGCCGTTCCCCGCGTTTCTCGTTGGTTGGAAGATACCGAAACGCCGTTCATCTGAGTTCTACGCGCTATATCTCGGCGGCAAGCTTCTTTATGACGGTGATAGTTCGAGGCTTTATCAAAAGCTCGTCAAAGGTGAGGAATCCGTGATTCAACTGTTCGGCTTCACTGACGAGCGACGCGGTCCGTCAAGCATTTTCGTCGGCGCGATCCCGAAGCCGGATAAGGATCTCAGCAGGATCCGAGACGTCATCATGAAAGAGATCGCGGACATCGCAACGAACGGGCCGACCGCAGACGAGATGCAAAAGCTGCACAACCAGCTCATCAATGATTCTGTTCGAATGCGTCAATCATCGATGTCGCGGGCGCAGCAGATCGCTGAGTTCGCTTTGTATGACGGCGATCCTACGCTGATCAATTCAGAACTCGAAGACCTTCTGAACGTAACCCCGGATCAGATCCGCGGAGCAGTAAACAAGTTCTTGAACACCGAGAACAGATCGTTGTTGGATGTTCGTCCCGCCGGGAAAGGTTAGTCCTCACTTAGGCGTTTTTACTTTATGACCCAACCTGTACGTAATACCGCACCGTCGCCACTCCCTCCGATGCCGTTCAATATCGCTCAGGCGAAAACGGTAACGCTGGAGAACGGATTAAAGATCGTGATGTTCGCCGACAAGCGCCTCCCGCTTGTTAGTTATCGTCTGGCGTTTCTCGCGGGCGATGCTAACGAACCGACCGACAAGATCGGAGTGACGTCAGCAGTCGCTGCGATGATGACCGAGGGAACAGATAACTACTCGAGCAGGGAACTCGCCGAGAAGATCGAACGCCTCGGCGCCGCCGTGTCGGCGGCGACGACGGAGGATTTCTTCATTGTCGCCGGATCTTCACTGTCGATGTACGCATCGGATGTCCTCTCGCTCATCGCTGAAGTTATCTTTCGGCCGACATTTCCCGAGGACGAGCTCGATCTCTACAAGCGAAACGCGATCGAGAATCTGAAGTTTCAACGTTCTCAACCAAACTTCCTCGCCGGTGAACAGGTCGCGAAAGCGGTCTATGGTGAGCATCCGTATTCGATCGTTTCGCCTTCACCTTCCGACATCGAGAACCTGAACCGCGAGTCGCTGCGCGATTTCCATCAGAAACTCTTTATCCCGAACAACGCGATCTTAGTTGTCGTTGGTGACATCGAGGAAAATGAGTTTCTCGATCAGGCCCGCGATCTGTTTGGTGGTTGGAATCGAGGATTGACTCCATCGGTAAAGTTTTCGGAACCGCCGCGTCGTGAAAAACGCGAGACGATAATAGTCGATCGACCGGGTTCGGCCCAGGCGAACATCGTCCTTGCGAACATTGCTTTCTCTCGTAACAACCCCGACTTCTTTGCCGCAACGGTGATGAATCAGATCCTTGGTGCCGGCGCGTCGTCTCGCGTCTTTATGAATCTCCGTGAGGAGAAAGGGTACACCTACGGAGCGTACACACGTCTCGATCCAAAGCGCCTCGCGGGCGATTTCGAGGCGACGACGGAAGTGAGGACCGCGGTGACCGGTGATTCGCTTCGCGAATTCTTTTACGAACTGAACCGAATACGCGATGAAAAGGCGAGCGATGATGAACTCGCCGATGCAAAGAATTTTCTTACCGGCGTATTTCCGATTCGAGCCGAGACGCAGGAAGGACTCACAAACCTTATTGTCAATCAGCAACTGTATGGTCTACCGTCGGACTATCTGCAAACCTACCGGGACAATATCGAAAAGATCACGGCAGACGACGTCGTCCGCGTCGCGAACAAATACGTCCAGCCGGACGACATCACGATCGTGATTGTCGGTGATGCGGGCGAGATTCTGCCGCAGGTTCGCGAGTATGCCGACTCTATTCGGATCATCGATACCGAAGGGCATCCGCTCGATATGGCGAGTTTTGAACAACAGGCAGATGAGCCTTCTGTCGACGCGTCCGGCACATGGGAATTGAGTCTGGATTTTCAGGGGCAGAAAGTACCGGTGTCGCTCGAACTTCAGCACGATGATGGCAAACTCACCGGCAAGATCGAAACGGTGATCGGAACGGGCGTGATCGAGAACGGAAGTATTCGCGGGAAGAAATTGACTGCGGCGGCGATAACCGAAATACAGGGACAGTCTGTCGAGTTTTCGATCAGCGGGACCATCGATGCCGACTCGATCGAGGGAACACTCTCGGCTCCGATCATTCCCGACTCGCTGGCCTTCGAAGGGAAGCGAGTCAGCTAGGCGCGTTTGAAGTCAGTTTCGACCGCGATCTCTTCTTCGCCCTCGGGCGTGACGTTGTACATCGCGTACCGAAATACATTATCTCCGGGCGTGATCTCGGTTCTCCATCCCCAATCGGGTTCGCCCGGTGCTGTCGCATAGGTGCCGAAAACCGAGATCTTTCCGTCGTCGTCAATCGTCCCGTTACAAAGCATCAGCGTATTCTGCGAATGCCACGAATCGGTAAAGACCGCTTGGACAGCGTCCGAGCGAGGGTCGCATCCCAAGAGCAGGAGTCCTTCCTGCGGTTCCTCGTCAAAGGACCACGTGTACTCGATCGTCAGGAATTGACCATTCATCTTCGAGCGAACAGAAGCGGTCGAGTCAGCGTCGCGAACCTTCACCGGCATCCACGTCGTGTGAAGCCGATTCGTACCTTTCCACTGGCCGACAAGTGCGGACAATTTCTCATTCAGGCTCATGAATGTGAATTATAAACCACAGAGGGAGTTTTGAGTTGTGAGTGAGGTGGCTGTTTCGTGGACAAAACAGAACGGGTCTATACACAACTCAAAACATAAAGGCTGTGGGAGCAGTCTCAAACTCAGCTTGCGATACGAACCTGCGCGAACCTATCGGACGTTTGTTGCTGCAGATGTCCGATCAAAGCCGACGCCGCACGTTTGTTAAGTGCATCGACGCTGCAGCTCATAACGGAGTTGCATTCTTCGTCCGCGTCGACCGCAAGTTCTCTTGCCAATGCCCGGATCATTCCGAGTTGTTTTGCAGTAACCAACTCACCGAGACTCCGTGCGATCGGATCGTCGGGGAACTGAACTTCGGGCGTGGGTTCGACGCCTCCATGCTCGATCGCATCCGACTCCTTCTTATACAGTTCTCGAGCGATACCGAACTTAACCGCTGCGCGCTTTAGAGCGTCGTGTTCAGCCTTCTTGATACCGATCTCGCTTTGAGCCGGCCCGGTGCCAATGCCTTCGCGGGTGACCCCATCGATCGTGATCGCCACGATCACCGTCACAACCTCGCCGATCTGACGGATATCCTTAACTGTGTGTGCCCAGTTCGGAGCCGCCTCGTCGAGGATATCCGCGACAGTATGCCATTCGACATAGTCGACCATCCGCACGTTACCGTTCTGATCCCGAAAGCCTTCGCGCTGTTTCACGAGATCGGGATCCACCTGCCGCTTTAGTTTTCGAAGCCTTGCCGAGAATTCGAAGATGTTGCTCGGCTCGATCCGCTTTACTTCTTTCTTATCCATCTTGGTATCTCCTTAGGTTCGGGACTGTCCCATCGATGAAACACTGTACCATGTAAATATATTTGTTGCAAGACTGAAACAAAGTGTTGCGTTTAGAATATTCGTGTGTTATGTTTTATCCATGAAATGAAGGGTCCACCCGTGATACTAAGATTTTACGGAGGCTTTCAGTAGAAAAATGGCTGATAGAAACGACAATTACATCAACACCGTCGAGCTTGGCAGAGCGATAAAACGCCGTCGCGAAGAGCTTGGTCTGAGTTTGCGGGACGTTGCCGACGTAACAAACGTCTCCGCTTCAACCCTTTCAAGGATCGAGAACGGGACCGGCAAACCGGATGCCGACAACATCGCCCGATTAACCGGCTGGCTCGATATGCCGATCGACCGGGTCATGAAGAAACAAGCAGCCGACGTCGAACCGGTGATCTACTACCCGCATGAAGCGACGCCCGAGATCGTCGAGGCTCACCTTCGGGCCGACAAGAAACTGACCCCGGAGACAGCGAAGGCTCTTTCCGAACTATTCCGTGTGGCGTACAAGCAATTCAGCAAACCAGGCGAGGAATAAACGACAAAATGAAGGAACTACATTTTCCGGGCGTTATCGAGCATACACGGGTGGAGGCGACTGACCGTCGATTCGCAGTTGATACGACGTTCGTACTGTTTTTTCTGGCAGTTGATTTCGGACAGTCGTCCGAGCTTTTGAGCGTGAATTCCGCTCTTTCGCTTGTGACCCTTGGGATGGTCCTGGTGCTTCCGTACTTTCTTCCGACCGATGCCGAAAAGCCCGATTTTACTAACTGGGTGCTTGGTCGCAGCTTGATCGCGGTCTTCGCCGTAGTGCTAGGAATGATGTTCCAACAGAGCCTCGGGGTCCTCCTTCCGGCGGCACTTGGCTTCCTCCCGTTCACGTTATTGATCCTCACGGGGATGGTCAGTAGCTACTTGCAGTTCTGTGCTATTATTAGGTTCCGTTTGGCGAGATAGGCAAAAGGCGTCGAACGAATAACAAAAAGATCCGCGTACGATCGGGAAAGTACGGGGATCTTTTTCGTTTGGTTTAAGCTTGTAAGTTAAGAAATAACAGCCGTTGCCTCGACGGTCTCGGCAGTCAGGGCGTGAATGCGCTGGAGCTGCTCGACCATTGCAACATACTGACCTGGCGTCAGCGCCTGTGCTCCATCGCAGAGGGCCTCCTCCGGTCTCGGGTGCACTTCGATGATCAATCCGTCAGCTCCGACCGCGACCCCGGCCTTGGCCAGGGGGCCGACCAGATAGTTATGACCGGTGCCATGCGACGGGTCGACAATTATCGGGAGATGGCTGATCCGATGGACCGCTGGCACGATGGATAGGTCCATCGTGTTCCGAGCGTGATTCGCGAAAGTCCTGATCCCGCGTTCACAGAGAATGACGTCGTAATTTCCCTCCGCCATAACGTACTCCGCAGCAAGCAGGAACTCATCGAGAGTCGCAGACAGTCCGCGTTTTAAGAGAACAGGCTTCTTGGCTTGACCCGCGTATTTCAGTAGGGAGAAGTTCTGCATGTTGCGAGCACCGATCTGGATACAGTCGCCGTACTTCTCGACCAGGTCAATACCTCGCTCATCCATCGCCTCAGTGACGATGTTCAGACCGAACTGCTCACGAACTTCAGACAGGATCTTCAATCCATCCTCGCCCATTCCCTGAAATGCATATGGCGAAGTGCGCGGCTTGTAAGCCCCGCCGCGGAAGAATTTCGCACCGCTCGCCGCGACTGCCTCGGCAACCGCAATAACCTGCTGTGGATTCTCAACCGCACACGGTCCGGCGATGATCGCGAGCGATCCGCCGCCGATCGACGAGTTGCCAACCTTAACGACCGAACGCTCAGGACGGAGGTCCTTCGAAATAAGCTTGTATGGTTTGGTGACGCGGATCGCGTCGGCGACGCCGGGCAGATTCTCGAAATGAGCCGGATCGATCGCCGTCTTGTTGCCGGTAAGGCCGATAGCCGTTCGATTCTCGCCCGGCATCGGGTGACCGCGAAGACCAAGGGCCTCGGCGATTTCTACGACTCGTGCGATCTCCGCCTCGGTCGCGTCGGGTGTCATTACAATGAGCATAATTCTCGGTTATTTCG
>DATEOJ010000143.1:0-4956 GCA_035274235.1 Pyrinomonadaceae bacterium | reverse complement strand
GTAGGTTTCGCGGACTTTTTCCATTTCCGCAAGGAGAGCTTCGTCGGGTGACTTCCCTTCTTTCTTGAGTTTCTCCAGCTGCGTTCCGAAGATCGCCTGGACCGCGGAGTCGCCTTCCATTACGCCCATGCGGCCGGTTGGGAGGGAGAAGATAAAATCCGGATCGAAGCCCTGACCGGCCATCGCGTAGTAGCCGGCACCCGACGCGTGGTTCACGGTGAGCACGATCTTCGGTACGGTCGCGGTCGCCATTGCTTCGACGAATCGCGCACCGGCGCGGATGATCCCCGAGTGTTCCGCTTCGGCTCCGACCATGAAACCCGACACGTCCTGCACAAACAGCAACGGAGTCGAATGACGATTGCAGTTGTCGATGAAGTACGCGGTCTTCTCGGCTGACTCGGTGTAGACGATACCGCCAAAGCGCGGCGGACCGGGCTTTTTGCCCTTGCTCATTCCGCGGCTATTGGCGATCACTCCAACCAAGATGCCGCCGATGCGTGCGGTGCCGCAGATCATCTCTTGCGCGAAGTCGGCTTGGAATTCGTCGACGTCGCTGTCGAGGAAAGTGCGCAGGACGGCGTGCATGTCGTATGGCGCGCGGTGGTCTGCGGGAAGTAAATCATAAAGCGTCTCTGCGTCTCTGCGTCTCTCCGGTGAAAGATCCCCTCGTGATCCATCCGACTCGGTATCGCCCTCGCTCACGCTTGGGCTTGCGCACCGTGTCGTCGACACCCGGGATCTTTCCGGACTCGGTAACTCGCTCACTAACTCACGGATCTTATCGAGACATTCCTTCTCGTCCTTCGTTCGGTAGTGTGCGACGCCCGAGATGGCGTTGTGGGTCATCGCACCGCCGAGGGTTTCGTTGTCGATCGTCTGACCGGTCGCGCCTTTGACGAGGTTCGCTCCGCCCAATCCCATGAACGAAGTTCCCTCGACCATCAGGATCACATCCGACAGCGCCGGGAGATACGCACCACCCGCGACGCACATTCCCATCACGGCCGCGATCTGCGGGACCTTGAGGTAATGACGCATGATCGAATTGTAATAAAAGATCCTCGCCGCGCCGTACTGGCCGGGAAACACTCCTCCCTGATACGGAAGATTTACACCGGCCGAGTCGACGAGATAGATGATCGGGACGCGATTGCGCATCGCGATCTCCTGCGCACGAAGAATCTTCTTGATCGTCTCGGGATACCACGCACCTGCCTTGATCGTCGCGTCGTTTGCGACGACGACGCACTCGCGTCCGTTTACTTTTCCAACGACCGTGACGACCGCCGCGGCGGGTGCTTGTCCGTTGTATTCGTCGTAGGCGACCAGCAGTCCGATCTCCTGAGAGAAGGTGTCTTTATCGAGGAGCAGTTCGATGCGCTCGCGTGCGGTGAGTTTCCCCTGCTTGTGTATCTTGTCGATCTTCTCAGGCCCGCCGCCGAGCTTGAGTTTGTGCTCGAGGCGCAGGTAGTCGTCAGTGAGGGCGTGTAGACGGGATTTCATTTTTGGTTCGGTCATTAAGGGTTACGTGAGGATATTCTAGCCTGACTCGGGGTAGTCGGCGAAATTGGCCGCAAGTAGTGAGTTCGTATGGGTGCAATAGCACGAAGCTGCCGACGAAGTTAGCCGCAGATGACGCGGATGACGCAGATTCTTTTAGTGTGATTTTGTGTGAGTTAATGGTTCCAGATAACTATCGTTTACTGGAACCACGAATTAACACGAAACCACACGAACCAAAATGCACTAACCACGGAACACACCGAAGGAAACAGAAAACACGGAAAGAAATCCAGAAAGAAATCTGCGTCATCCGCGTAATCTGCGGTTAATTGCGCCGGTTGCCCCGATCCTGCCGCTAACTGCGCCGACCGACTACGATTTCTCACTAATGACGAAGGTTGGGACCATTCCCCCGCCACTCGAAACATTCGCAAGCTCCGTCGTCGACAGTCGCGTGAACGCGGATCCGACGACGCCATTGAAGAGCAGCGGATCGAGGTCGACGAGTTGTTCGATCATTCCCCATTTCCCGAGCTCGTCGAACATCATCGGGAACATTTCCTTCGCCGTCTTCACGCGCTCCTGGACGAGATAGTCGCCGTTCGCGAGTGCGGTGTCGATCGCAGCGTCCCATTCGGTCTGACTCGAGTTCCAACCAATATAGATCCCGTGACCGCCGTAGTCGTCATTCGGTTTGAGGACGAGCTTCGAGGAATTCGCACGCGTCCATTCGACGAGATCAATTTCTGTATTGCGGATTGTGGATTGTGGATCGCGGATTTCCTCGCTGCTCGCTGCACTCGTTTCGCGGGCGAAGGTCTTCTCGTCGCGAAAGCGTCTGGTCCAAGGAACATGACTTCGGATCGCTTCCAGCTCAGCATCGTTGAAAAGATTTGCGTAACGCTCGTTCGTCAGTACAGCGAAGATCGCTTTCTTGTGAACCAGCTTTCCGCGAAAACTGTTGACCATGCAGATCGCACCGGCGCGGTATGCGTCTAGCAACGCCGGATGCTCGTCGATGATGGGCAGATATTCGTTTACGAGCAGACGCTTGTAGACGATGTCGATGGCGACGCTCTCGTGATAAAGTTTGCCGTCGTCGAACTCAAGCTCATCGGGCGAGCAGATGATCGCGTTGTAACCCTGGTTCTGAAAGTAGTCGCGGAAGATCTCAAACTCTTTCAGCGTCGGAAGGTCCTTAAGATCGACGATCGCGATTACCGGGCTGTGCTCCGGTTTTCGTCCGAGAAATTCTTCGTAGCAATCGAGGAGAACGCGCAACATCTTCGGGCTGCCCTCGAACCCGCGAACGTCGTATCGCTCCATGAACTTCTTCATGACCGGCATCGCCTGAAATATCTCGGTAGCGGTGTCGCCATACGCGATACCCGCCGGACTCTCGCCGTTTAGTTCGACAAAACTGTATGCATCGTCGGTGAGAAACGAATCGAGTCGTGCGGTCGGCGAGACTTGTTTGTAACCGGGATCGATCTTTACGAGATCTTTCTCGATCTCGGTCACGCCAAGCTCGTCGAGAAGAGATTCATCTTGGACTGCGGCGTCCTTCACCTTTTGAAGTGCGCTCCAGATCGTCTCGCACGCTTTCGTCGACTGAGTCCATCCGGCTTCGGTAATGAAGTGCGGCCGGAGATAAGGCGAGAGCGGACGTCCGCCGAAGATGAGTTTGCGATGCTCGAGACCTTCGTGGAGAAAGTCGAAAGAGTCTTGAGCGAGCTGTTCGTCCTGAAGGAGTTCGTGGTAATGGGCCACCGCTTTTTGTAGGACAGTCGATTCAGCTTGTCCGCTTGGTTGAGTCATAACGATTTCTCCGTGTCCACGTTATCTGCGGCGCCGGCACCCTGCGTAGGATAGGCATTCCTGCCTGTCCTCCTCAATGATCCCGACCCGCCGTGTTGTACCGACCTTGTGAAAATATCAACAGGAAAACCACGCTGCGCGTCCCCCTCTCGTTGCCGGGCTCGAAATTGCACGAAGACTCGAGAACTCTGACGAGGACAGGCAGGAATGCCTGTCCTACACAGGTTGTCCGACTCGAGGTCGCAGGCGAGACTCGGGGCTTTGACGAGGACACGACCCACTCGTTACTTACTCATACTCAAGATTTCTTGATACTCGTCCTTCGTCAGCGGCATCACCGAAAACCGCGGTTGGCGGACGAGATAGATATTCGCAAGAGCTCCGTTCGCTTTGATCTTTTCAAGAGTGACCGGTTTCTTCAACGGCTTCGATGGTGTCAGTTCGACTGCGATCCAGGCCGTGTCGGTCGGATCCGGAAATGCCTCTTTCGTCACTTCAGCGATCCCGACGATCTCTTTCCCGATGACCGAATGATAGAAGTAGACCTTGTCGCCCTTCTTCATCTCCTTAAGAAAGTTCCGCGCCTTAAAGTTGCGCACGCCGGTCCAATCGGTCTTCCCGTCTTTCACGAAGTCGTCCCACGAGTACGCGGTCGGTTCCTGCTTCACCATCCAGTAGTTCATCTTTTTTATTACGGTCGCTTCAGTGTTTTCTTCGTAGCGTCGAAGGCAGTACCGCCTGCGTTAGCTGCTGGTGCGGCGCTCACCGGCGAACGCGCGATCGGTAATCCCTACTCTTGACCACCCGCTCACGCAGGCGGTACTGCCCTTTACCCAACCACGAATCACCAGAGACGAAATCTGCGTCATCCGCGTAATCGGCGGCCAGATGCGCTTACCTATTTAGCTTTTTGCGCTTCCGCAGCTTTCTTGTTCAACCACTTCGCCCAACGCTCGAGCCACGGACGAAACGGCTTGAACAACTTCGCGCGGACGCTGCCTTCGTTTTGTTTCTCGCTCCATGCACGGAGATTCTTCTCGGCGTACTGGCGGATCTGCGGTTCGAGACTTTGTCGTTTTACTGAATGCTTGAACGTCAGGAAGTAATGCTGCCCGACTAGACCGAATATCATCCCGGCGAGATTGCTCTTGAACGAGCTTTTCGCCATCCAGCGTTTGGCGAAACCCTCGGTCGGTTGGAGCAGCGCTCCCATCGACATCTCGAGCCAGGCCTGCTGGTTTCCCTGCCGCGGATGATAGAGACCGGGCAGGTCGCCTGTCACCGGAACATTTATGTTCTTGAGTCGAGGATCGTTTATGAAGTCGACGAGCTTCACCCTCTCGATCCCGCGCAGATGCTCGATCGGTAAGAAGTCGAGAGCCTTTTGGATCTGTTCTTCGGTATTCTTCGGAAGTTCGAAACCCGCTTGGTTTTCGACCCTGATCTTCGTGATTCTCGCGGTCTTTTGACCAGCGGTTTGAATTGCCATAACTGGCTAAAATTGTAATTGGAAAGGTTGGATTAGTAAATTCTGCGACATTTGTGTGGCAGACACGCGACACTGACCCTGGGAAGAGTGTTCTGGATTTCTTTCCGTGCTTTGCGAGCTCTGCGTGAAAACAGCCTTTTGCC
>DATEOJ010000142.1:0-4217 GCA_035274235.1 Pyrinomonadaceae bacterium | reverse complement strand
AGCAAAATACCGCGACCGCCGTTCATCTTCTCGAGGTATGTCGCACCAACCTGCACCGACATGCGACCCGCGACTTCCGACATCGGTGTCAGCAACGGTAGCTTGCCGTTCACATCAGTGATCGTCTCGTACGCGACGCCCGTCACCTTCCGCTCCATCATCTGCTTCGTGAGTTCGAACTCCGGTGCGAGATGAAGGTATGTGAAAAGAAGTTGATTTTCGCGCATCCGCGGATACTCGGGTGCGATCGGCTCCTTGACCTTTACGATCATGTCGCCGGTTTGCCACACCTCGTCTGCGGTGTCGAGAAGCTGTGCCCCTGCTTTGACGTATTGTTCGTCCGTAAAGCCCGAGCCTTCGCCCGCCGATTTTTGCACAAAGAGCTCGTGCCCCGCATTCTCCAACGCCTGTACACCGGCGGGGGTCAACCCGACGCGGTATTCGTTATCCTTGATCTCCTTAGGCAGACCGATCTTCATAAATAAATTCTCCGGATAGTTTGATTCTTATAAGTGCAAGCGATGGATTTTACCTTGTTTCGCGTGATTTGTTAAACCGCGAGAACATCGGGCGGGATCGGTGGCAAAAAGCGTTGATATTAGCCGTGGTTCTCCGCTATCCTCGACGGCAATGAATGATAACTCGTTCATCGCGCCGATGGACCGACGCCGCTTTCTTCGCAACGCGATCTCGGTAGCTGGGTCCTCCATCGCGGCCGGAGCATTACCCCGTGGTTTATTCGCTCAACAAACTGCGCGTCGTATCGCACCCGTGCGGGTGGCTCGCGACCGCGTGATTCGAGAATTGGTCGGGCTCAGACCGTTCCGACCCGAAGGATTTGTCGTTGAAGCACACCGGATCGGACAAAAGCTGCTTGTGCACAACTACGGTCATGGCGGTGCCGGGATAACGTTGTCGTGGGGAACGGCGACGCACGCGGTCGACCTCATTCGAGACTTTGTCGTGAGACCTGCGGCTAGATCGACACGAGCCTCAGCACCGCGACGCTTTGCCGTTATCGGTTGCGGTGTAAACGGGCTCTCGACGGCGATCATGCTTCAACGTCGCTATCAGAACGGGCCGGGCACCGTCACGATCTATGCACGCGACCTTCCGCCCGATACGACATCGAATATCGCGGCCGGTTATTGGTCGCCGGTCTCGTTGTTCGATTCAACCGCCGCGTCGAACAAGTTCGTCGAACAAATGCGAAGTGCCGCCCGGGTTTCGAATCGCGCGTTCCAGTTGTTAGTAGGAGAGGAATACGGTGTTCGCTGGTTGGACATCTTCACTCTTCATCGAAGCGAAGCGGCTATCGGAGAACTCGCGGGAGGCAACGACCTCTATCCGAACCAGATCGTTCACCGCGATCCGACGAACTACTTCGGTTACCCGATCGTTCGGCAGTACAGTTCGATGATGATCCAGACGCCGCTCTATCTAAGAGCTTTGCTGCGCGACTTCTACAGCGCGGGTGGCAAGATCGTCGTGAAGGAATTTCGAAGCCGCGAGGAAGTGATGAGTTTGCCCGAGACGGTCATATTTAACTGCAGCGGTCTGGGCGCTCGGAAACTGTTTGGAGACGAAAAGCTTATACCCGCTCGTGGACAATTAGAAGTGTTGTTACCTCAGCCTGAGATCGACTATGGCTTCATCGGTCCGGGACACATGTTCCCGCGCCCCGATGGGATCTTTCTCGGCGGAACTTTCGATCGCGATGATTGGTCGCTGGAAGTAAATCGCGAACAGGGCGACGGGATTATCAACACTCACATCGAGATAATGAACGGAGTCAAAACTCCTTAACGGATGGCGCAAATCGTTCTAGTCGTATTGGCACTTGGAATAAGTTTCGGGGCGGTTGCGCTCTACTACGTACTCACCGCATTGATCTCCGTAGTTGCCCAAACGGTCTTGTACTACGATAGGCCCCAAGGTTGGTTATACAAGATCGTCGAGTTCCCAATGAATCTGCCTGGTGTCGCATTTGATCGTCTAGTACCACGCGGCATTCGTTTCAAATATTTCAATATGAAGGAAGGGTACCTAAAGAAGGAGATGATCTGTTTTCTTTTGAATGTATTTCTGTACGCTTTGCCGGTGTACTTCCTTCTAACTTGGTAGCACTCATGAAGTTCCGCTCCCGACCCGCTCCGCTAGGAGCCAGATGTTTGTAGAATCTGGATCAACTTTATAATCCGCTCCAGGAGAGCGGAATATCGACCGCTCGTTCTTTGCCGCTCGGACTATGGTCGTTAGATATACGAGCATTCGGCTCCTAATGGAGCCGGACGTGATTCGTGGCGAATTCTACACACATTTGGCTCCTAGCGGAGCCGGTGACGGCGACACCTACTGGGGTTTGTCGCATCAATGCCTCGACGCCTTCGCGATCCAGCAGAGCTTCACCGACAAGTCGATTTCATGAGGAACAAATTTTTGCAACAGAGCACACAGAAAGGCAATGTGCAGCCAAATCCCCGTGTCCTCTGTGGCAAACGCCTTGATCTATCCAAAAAGTTTGCTTATCGCTTTCAAAATTGCTACTATCCGCCGTTATACCACACCCGCCAAGCAGTTCAGTTCTGAATCACAAATTTCGTTAGTGGAGGAACTAGAAAAATGAAACTGCGCACCCTTGCGTGCCTTCTCACTGTGATCTTCGTGTCGCTTGGCATCAACACTCTCGCTCAGGTCCCTGCGGACGACGAGCAACAAGTACTCGAAGAAGAATTTATTCGATCAAGGGCGGAGAATGGCGAATCGCACGCCTCTGGAAGCCGCGACGATCTCGGACCGGTTATTTTGGGAAACCCGACTCAGGCAGTTGTTGCGATCCGCGTCGGGATCTATTACTCATTCACCGCGACCGGAGCCTTCTCCGAGTTCGCCTCGCTCAATCATCCGTCGGTTCGCATTAGCAACACCGAGGGATTCGCTTACGTTATCGACAAGTCGACCGGACTGTTGATCGATACAATCTCGCCTGGTCAGATTGTCGAGGTCAGTTATACGAATGCTGGAGGATATTCAGTGACCGGTCCGGCGGGAACGTTTACTGTCGCCGGTCCGGTTCGTTTCATGCCGGAGCTGCCGACGAATTACTTCCGCGTCGAGAGTATTCGTCGAAGCAATCCGCTCGTTTCGGGAAGCCCGCAAACCGTTCCACAATATCGTGGAGCGATGGAAATTTCGCGCGGCGCCTCGACGGCGGCTGACCGCGTCAACCTGATGAATATTCTCGAGGTCGAGCAATATGTTCGCGGCGTCGTAGCAAACGAATCGATCGCGTCGTTTCACATGGAGGCGTTGAAAGCTCAGGCGACCGCGGCCCGCGGTTATGCGATCGCCAACATCGGCAACTACATCGCCCGCGGTTATCCCTTCGACATTGTCGACTCATCTTCATCGCAGGTATACCGCGGCGTTATTTCAGAACATGTTCGTGCGGTCCAGGCGACGGAAGAAACACGCGGACTTGTCGCGTCTTACAACGGCCGGATCATTTCGGCGTTGTACTCCTCGTCATTCGGTGGATATAGCGACAGCAACCACTGGATCTTCAACTCACCAAGCTCGCAACTACCGGGCACCAACGTCACGCCGTACCTGACCGGAATTTACGACGGAGAAGGCGCGGCTCCCGATCTTACAACCGATGCGGGACGACAGGCGTTCTGGGGCGTCGCGAATACTTTGTTCGCGTACGACATGTGCGGCCGTGTGAACAATCGTTTCGCCCGATGGCGGATAACGATCCCCGCGTCCGATATCAAGGCCAGGTTGACGGCGGCCCGGATCGTCGTCATTAGCGGCGATACTTCGGGAAGCATCACGGGAATCGAGGTGCTGCAGCGGATGGATGGCTCAAACCGTATTGCCAGGGTTCGAATAACGTTAACTTCGGGCGTCGTCGAAGTTCGCGGCTGGGACAATCTTCGCAATGTGATCGGTCGTACACGCTCAGTCGGAACAAGCTCAGTCGCTCCATGCACCGGAACCGCGATCGCGGTGAACTTCACACTTACAAATCCGGCGATGGTCGAACCGGTGATGAACGCCGACGGCACGCTCAATAGCGTTATCTCAACCGGCGGCGGCTGGGGACATAACGTCGGAATGAGTCAGTACGGTTCGCACGGACGCGGACTCGCCGGCCAGAATTTCCTGCAGATACTGAAGTCCTACTATCAGGGCACAGATATCGGCTCGTACCC
>DATEOJ010000141.1:0-19222 GCA_035274235.1 Pyrinomonadaceae bacterium | reverse complement strand
GAAGGCAGAGCCGCAGACCTTCGAACCAAATTCGCGGATCGTTTTGTATGTCACTAACGTCGAGTTGCTGAAGTCTGAGGGAGCGTCGGCGTTCCGCGTCTATGTCGTCGACGCGAGTGGTCGACTCTACAGATTTCCGGTCGTGGGTCTGGAGCCGGCCTTGAAACAGAAAGGTGTCTACGCGTTGCGTGTCGAACTGCGAGACGAGCTTGGCTTCACGATGACACCGCCGACGCGAGGCGATGTTGTCGTCAGCGTTGCGTGGCGTGGTCTTGCAAGCAACTGGCTTCGTCTCGGACTCGGCGGAACGGGCGGCATCGAGGACGTGTCGAAAATGATCGCCCGGTTCGGTGATGTAGAGGAGACAAACGCCGTCGGTTATTTCTACTCGGGCGATCGCATACGTTTTCTCGAGCAGGCTTCGTTTGGTCCGTCGAAGGCTCTCGACCTTCGCGTGCGTCGACTCGGTTTGCGAACGTGGCTTGCCGATCAATTCGAGACGGCGTATCCGACGAACCCGTATCCAAACTTCCCGCTCGTCACGACCTTCCCGCCGCCAAACTGCAACGGACAAGTAGACGGCGGTTTTCCGGATCCCGATCCATTTTGCTTCGCGAACCATTACACGATGTACCCGGTGCAGAACTGGTTCTATCGCGAGGCGTTGTACGGCGACGCTCAACTGCGACATCGAGTCGCGTGGGCGCTCTCGCAGTTGTGGGTGATCTCCGGTGTCGAGACGCAGCAGTCGAGTCACATGACTGCGTATCACAAGGTGCTAAGCCGGAACGCGTTCGGCAACTGGCGAACGTTGATGCGCGAGATGACTTTGAACCCGGGCATGGGCGACTACCTCAACATGAGGGCGTCGACGAGGTTTAGTCCGAATGAGAATTTCGCACGTGAAGTGCTCCAGCTCTTCAACATCGGATTGTTCATGCTCAACCCTGACGGTACCGTCCGACGCGACCAGCAGAATAATCCGATCCCGACCTACGACCAGGACACGGTAAATAACTTCACCCTTCTTCTGACCGGATGGACGTTGTGCGAGTTGACTGGTCCGCAATGTCCGAATCGATTTCCGGGTACGCCGAATTTTATCGACCCGATGATCGTCACGAACCCAAACAATCACGATCTCGGTCCGAAAACGCTGCTTGAATATACGGGTTCGACTACGACGGACGTCGCTTCATGCCCGAACTGCACCGGCACCGACGTTACGAATTATGCGAACGCGTCGCTCAACCAGGCGCTCGATAATATTTACAACCACCCGAACGTCGCGCCGTTCGTCAGTAAGTTTCTGATCCAGCAACTCGTAACGGGCGACCCGACGCCGGCCTATGTCGGACGAATCTCCGCAGTCTTTAATGCCAATCGCACGAACCCGACGCAGTTGAGAGAAGTTGTAAGAGCGATACTGCTCGACCCCGAAGCACGCGGCGATTTTAAGACCGAGCCGACGTACGGGAAACTTCGCGAGCCGGTGATGTTCCTGACCAATATGGCTCGGCAGTTCGACGCGAGATCGGCGGACCGGTCCGCTCTGAGCGACGGTGTTGTGGCGGCGGAGACGAACACGATGGGACAGATCGCGTTTATGTCGCCGACCGTCTTCAATTTCTATCCGCCGGATTACGTCGTCCCGGGAACTGCGTTCGTTAGCCCTGAGTTCAGTCTGCTAACAAGCGGTACGTCGGTCGCTCGCATCAACTTCATCAACAATCTTGTCTTCGGCCGCATCGAGGTAAATGCCGAACGAAAGGTGACGCTTGGAACGTCGCTGAGTTTCGCCGACCTGCAGAGTCTCGCGGCGGCGGACGCATCCGGCAACGCGTTGATGGACGAACTGAATTACCGAATGATGCACAGCGCGATGTCGTCGCAGATGCGTTCGACGATACTCAACGCCGTCGTCACCGTACCGGCGTCCGACCCGCTGCAGCGTGCAAAGCGAGCGCTTTATTTGGTGGCGACCTCATCGCAGTATCAGGTGCAAAGATGAGGATTATTATGCGGCGATTGGAGTCGTAGACAGGTCAATCACATATGCGCCAACTTAAGATTGCTGGTACGGCTTGGGCCGCGTAGCGGACAGATGCATTTAGCCGTGGGTGGAGCGTTTCGCGGAGCCCACGGTGGGCGGTCAAGCTCGCGATGCTGCCGCGTCAGCCGCAGGTGCACAATCGAGCTCGTTCTGGTAAACACGGTCTCGACGTAACAAATAAATTTCGACTGGTGCACTTGCCACTGACGCGGCAACGTTGTTTTTTCGATCTTAACCGTGGGCTTCGCCCTTCGGGCTCCACCCACGGCTAAAGGCATCTGTCCGCTACGCGGCCGAAGAAGGCTTGAAGCAACCCTTAAGTTGGCGCGTATGGTGGTTTATCAGCCGGTTCGGCTGAAATTTCTCCCAAGCACTCGGGAATACCTGAGTTCGAAACAACTATGAAAAAATCCCGACGCGAGTTCCTCAAGAAAACCGGTTGTGCCCTTAGCATGACCGCCCTCGCAACGCAGATGCGCCATTTCGGTCTGATGAGCGCGATGGCACAGAGTGTCGAGAAGACGACCGCGGCCGCACCGCCATCCGACTATCGAGCGCTTGTCTGCATCTACCTCGCCGGCGGCAACGACGGCAATAACAGCGTCATCCCGCTTCATAACGATGAAACCCTGAGCACCTTCGACGACTACTACGCGCTCAGAAATCCATACGGGCTTGCGTTTCAGCAAGGCAACCTGCTGCCGATCAATGTGCCGCGGATCAACAACCGCACATACGGTCTGCATCCGGCATTCGGCGTCGGACCCGACAGCCAGGGTCTTTACGGTTTGTGGGGCACAAACAAACTCGCGATCGTTACGAACGTCGGAACGCTTATGCGCCCGACGACGAAACAGCAGATGTACGACGAGACCCATCCGAAGCCGTACGCCTTGTTTTCGCACTCCGACCAAACGCTTCAACACCAAAGTGGACGCAGCGACCGAATTGTTGCAGCAGGTTGGGCCGGTCTGCTTTCGGACCAGCGTAACGCGGTCGATAACCCCGGTGCGTTGGTCCCGATGATCACATCGATCGCGGGTGCTCAGCTCTTCACTGCCGGCGTGACCACTCTGCCCCTCGCAATCGCACCGGCTTCGGTCGGGTTGAATGAAGTACTCAAACCAGTCGGATACGACGCTAGCGTTCCATCGCAGGCCCAACTCACCGCGCTGAATGCTCTGCGTGCTCAGGATACGAGTACGGAGATCCTCCGTGCGGCGAGTCACGTCACTGACCAGGCGATCACCGTCAACAACTCGCTCCAGTCGTATCAGGAGATCACGGTTCCCTTCCCGACCACGAGCATCGGCAGCCAGCTCAAGCAAGTCGCACGCATTATCAAAAAGCGAAACGACCTGAACGTAAAACGTCAGATCTTTTTCGTCCAGCTCGGCGGATTCGACACGCACACCCTTCAGCTCGCGACGCACAACACTCTGATCTCGCAAACAAGCCAGGCGATGCGGTGTTTCTATGACGAGATGGTGGTGCAGGGTCTCGGTGACAAGGTGACGCAGTTCACGCTATCCGACTTCAACCGGACGATGAACCCGGCGGGTACTGGTGCCGGTGTTGGTTCCGACCACGCGTGGGGCAATTTTCATTTTGTCGTCGGAGGTGTCACCGCAGCCGACTTCTTTGGTATCAACACGGGTAACGGTACGCCGTATCCGATCCTCGATCTCGACGGCCCCGACGACGCCCAGATCAACCCCGGTGCTCGCGGCCGATGGATCCCGACGTCATCGGTCGAGCAATACGCCGCCACCCTCGCCCGCTGGTTCGGACTGCCCGAGGCAAACTTCTCTCAGGTCTTCCCAGGGATCACGAACTTCCCGGTAACAGATCTGGGATTCATGCAGCCTCCTGCGTCCTAGAAATTGGTTTCTAACGCAGAGACCGCGGAGCACGCAGAGAAAGAAGGATTAGCTCTGCGATCTCCGCGGTCTCTGCGTTTAATCTAGCGCCCGGCCTGCGTCCTCCGCCGTCTCTGCGTTAAAATGCACCCGTATGCCCCAAGTCGAGAAGATCCTGATCGTCGATGACGACCGGTTTATCCGGATGGCGTTGGGCGAAGCACTCCGTTCGTGGAACTACGATGCCGTCGATGCCGAAACCATCGCCGAAGCAAAGTCCGTCTTCGCGGCTGAAGAGCCGCGCGTTGTACTGCTCGACATCGACCTTCCCGACGGTTCCGGTCTTGACCTTCTCACCGAGATCAAGCGGGAGCATCCTGATGCGATCGTCATCATGATCACGGCGAGCGTCGATGTTCCGAATACGGTCGCTGCCCTGCGAGGCGGCGCGTATGACTTTATCGGAAAGCCGATAAGGCTTGAGGAGTTGCGCGTCACGCTTCGAAATGCGCTTGAGACCGGGGAGCTCCGTCGCGAGGTGAAGCGGTCGCGCGCCGAACGTTCGCGCGGTTTTAATTTCTCTGAGATCATCGGCGACTCGCCCGCGTTGAAGAAGGCGATCGATCTCGCGATCCGCGTCGCTGCGTCGGATGTGATGTCGATCTTGCTGCAAGGTGAGACCGGAACGGGTAAGGACCTCTTCGCACGTGCGATCCATTACACGTCGGCTCGATCACACGCACCCTATCTCGCCATCAACTGCGCCGCTCTGCCGGCGACACTGATCGAATCTGAGTTGTTCGGTTATGAGAAAGGCGCGTTTACCGACGCTAAGAATCGGAAAGAAGGGTTGTTCGAACAAGCCCAGGGCGGAACGATCTTTCTCGACGAGATCGGCGAGATGGAGCCGGCGCTGCAGGCGAAGCTTCTTAGAGTGATCGAGGACGCGACATTCCGACGGGTTGGCGGGTTGAGAGACCTTCCGCTGGATGTTCGAATTATTGCGGCTTCAAACAAGGATCTTAAGAAGAGCGAGAACGGGGAGTTCCGTCTTGACCTTTACTTTCGTCTGTCTGTGATCCAGATCGACATTCCGCCGTTACGCTCACGCGGCGACGACGTCCTGCTACTCGCGAAGCACTATATCGACCGGGCAAATCAAAAACGTCGTGGCAAACAGCTTAAGGGCCTTTCGCCCGAGGTCGCACGGATCTTTCGCGGTTATCGCTGGACGGGAAATGTCCGCGAGCTTCGAAACGTCATCGAACGCGCCTCGATACTCGAAGACGGCGACCATGTTTCGATGACACATTTGCCGGCGGATCTTGTCGACGGCGACTCTGGTCGCGCAAACTCATCCGGCATCGCGCTTCCGCCCGCCGGTATCCCGCTCGAGACCGTCGAACTCGAACTCGCTAAGCAGGCGATGGAACGCACGGGTGGCAACCTGACACAGGCCGCGAAACTTCTAGATATCTCGCGCGATCAGTTGCGGTACAAACTGCGCAAATCCGGCGCGTATGAAACGGAGGGCGAGTGAAAGCTTTTTCGGGATCACGTATATCGACGTTGTTCTCTCTTAACGCAGAGATTGCGGAGATCGCAGAGGAGTTAACTGGCTTGTCTCCGCGTGCTCCGCGTTCTCTGCGTTAAGAAAGAAATCCACGAAGCACACGAAACACGAAAGAAACATGCGACCCGCACCTGTTGATGACACTGAGAACCGACTCCTCGTAAAACAGCTAGCTGACCTCAAGTTCGCGCTCGATGAAGCCGCGATCGTCGCGACGACTGATCAGCGCGGTGTCATCACGTACGTCAACGATCGTTTCTGCCAGATCTCAAAATACGATCGCGAAGAGCTACTCGGTCAGGACCATCGGCTGATCAACTCGGGCTATCACCCAAAAGAATTCATCCGCAGCATCTGGACGACCATCGCCAACGGCGAAGTCTGGCGGGGCGAACTTCGCAACCGTGCAAAGGACGGCTCCATCTACTGGGTCGATACAACGATCGTCCCTTTCCTCGACGAACACGGAAAGCCATTCCAATACACCGCGATCCGTTACGAGATAACCGAACGAAAGATCGCCGAGGAGCACTTACTGCGAGCTCAGCGGATGGAGTCGATCGGAACGCTCGCCGGCGGGATCGCACATGACCTCAACAACATCCTTTCGCCGATCCTGATGTCGGTCGACATGCTACAGCTGCAAAATCGTTCGACCGAGGCGACGCGATGGTTGTCGATCGTACGCGAGAACGCCGAGCGCGGTGCGGACCTCGTGAAACTTGTCCTGACGTTCGCACGCGGGATGGAAGGCGAGCGTGTGTCCGTGCAGGTAAAGCACGTGATAAAAGATCTGATCACGGTGCTCAAAGAAACGCTGCCGAAAACGATCCAGGTAAAGTTCAACATTTCACCCGAATTATGGGTGATCTCCGCTGATCCGACGCAGATCCATCAGGTGCTGATGAATCTTTGCATCAACGCACGCGACGCCATGGCGCTCGGCGGAATACTTACCATCACCGCTGAGAACATCGTCGTCGACGAAAACTATGCACGGATGAATCCGGACGCCCAGCCGGGACGTTACGTGATGATCGTCGTCAAGGACACAGGCAGCGGCATGAGCGCCGATGTGATGAAGCGCATCTTCGATCCTTTCTTCACAACGAAAGAGATCGGCAAAGGAACCGGACTTGGTCTCGCGACCGCGCTCACGATCGTTCACAGCCACAACGGTTTTATCAACGCTTACAGTGAACTCGGACACGGGACGAAATTCTCGATCTATCTGCCGTCCGTAGAGCAGGCAATCGAGAGCTTAGGCGATCACGAGAGATCGCACTATCCATCCGGTAACGGCGAGTTGATACTTATCGTCGACGACGAGCCGAGCATCCGGGAGATCACGACCGCGACGCTTGAGAAGTTTAATTACCGCGTGCTCGCCGCAACCGATGGCTCCGACGCGGTTAGTTTGTTCGCTCAACATCCGGGCGAGATCGCGGCTGTCGTGACAGACATGTCTATGCCCTTCCTCGACGGCCCCGCCACGATCCGCGCGATCCGGCGTCTCGATCCATCCGTGAAGGTGATCGCGATGAGCGGGCTGATGAATCCCGAACACGCCGCCGAACTCGAAGGCCTGAATGTAAGTTCGTTTCTCGCCAAACCCTACACCGCCGAAGAACTCCTGACAAAACTTTCAGAGGCGCTTCACGAGACCTAGCTACAACCTTTGCGGCTTCGCCGCCATGATGAGCGGAAAGGCTGTGCCTATCCGGCCGTAGCTCCAAAATTATCTGGAGGCTCCGCCTCATGGGCGCCAACTTAAGCCGCGCATTCGTGCATCGATACGACATCGGCCGCGTAGCGGACATATGCGTTTAGCCGTGGGTGAAGCCCGAAAGGGCGGAAGGTTGCATCGTCGAGTTGTGCACTTGCCGCTGACGCGGCAACGACGCGTTGTCGATGCTGTCCGTGGGCTCCGCCCTTCGGGCTTCACCCACGGCTAAACGCATCTGACCGCTACGCGGCCGTCGTGCCCTTGACGCACTAAACGCGGCTTAACTTGGCGCCAATGCGAATGAGCCTCCCGAAAAATATTGGCACCGGTCGGAAGGGCAGAGCCCGGGCTCCGCCTCCCTCCTATTCAAACCCGAGGCATAGCCTCGCGCAAATGTTGGACGCCGGTCGGAAAGGCAGAGCCTTTCCGCTCATCGTGGCGGCAAAGCCGCAGATTCCACATGGCGGCGAAGCCGTAGTTCCTCCGTCTTGCAATTGCGACAATTTCCATCCCGCACCGCGAAATTCTTCGCGTGTAGATCCGCGCCATTTCGAATTCCCGTGATATACATCACGGATCCACGGGCACAACGGTTGCGATTTAGTCGAACAGCAGATCTTCCGAGCGGAGACGACTATGGGCGACAAACAAGTTTCGGCCGACACGAACGAGAATCAACTCCGCACATTTACCCAAACCGTACTAAGGGATCTGAAGGCTCTGGAACTCATGCTCGCGTCGGGCATGTTCGAAGAGAACGTTCTCAGGATCGGTGCCGAACAGGAATTATTCCTAGTCGACTCGGCCATGCATCCGGCTCCCGCTGTGATGGACGTGATCGATCGTGCGGCAGACGCCCGCCTGACAACCGAGATAGGTCGGTTCAATATCGAAGCGAATGTTCCTCCACTCAAACTCGCAAATGGATGTCTTCGAAGTCTCGAGAATGAGTTGAATGACGTAGTAAACGTGGTCCGAGATGCGACGGCCGATATTGGAGTGGATGCAATAATGGCCGGTATCCTTCCGACCATTCAAATCTCCGATCTGACCGCACGCAACCTCACACCGCAACCACGTTATCTCGAGCTCAATCGAATACTAACCGAGCTTCATGGCAGCGAAAGACTTATTCACATAAAGGGAGTCGACGAACTTCAGCTTCATCTTAAGGACACATTCATCGAGTTCTGCAACACGAGTTTTCAGATCCATCTTCAGGTTGGAGCGAGCGAGTTTGCAAAGTACTACAACTGGGCACAGGCCGTTGCCGGACCCGTGTTGGCGGCCGCGACAAATTCCCCCCTGCTCCTGGGAAATCGCCTGTGGCAGGAGACGCGTGTAGCGTTGTTCCAACACGCGGTTGACGAACGTTCGCCGACTCAGCATGAACGAAAGCGCCCGGCGCGTGTGACGTTCGGTCGCGATTGGGTGCGAGGCTCGATCCTCGACCTTTTTCACGAAGACGTCGCACGGTTCCGGATCATCTTCACGCGCGAGATCGAAGAAGACGCGCTCGACTCGCTTGCGGCAGGTCAGATCCCCGAACTCAATGCGTGGCGGCTGCACAACGGTACGATCTGGCGCTGGAACCGCGCGTGTTATGGCGTGATGAATGGAAAGCCCGGTCTGCGCATCGAGGCTCGTTTCCTCCCTTCCGGACCGACGATCATCGATGAGGTCGCAAACAGCGCGTTTTTCATCGGGCTCGTTCTCGGACTCGCCGACGAGTTCGGCGATGTAACAAACCAAATGTCGTTCGACGACGCGAAGTCAAACTTCTTCGCCGCGGCGCGATTCGGTTTGAAGTCGCAGATCCTTTGGCTCTATGGAAAGAGCATCAGTGCACAACGGCTGATCCTCGAGGAACTGCTCCCGCACGCACGACGCGGACTTGAGAAGGCTGGACTCGAGACGTCTGAGATCAACCGGTACCTCGGTCTCATACAAACTCGGGTCGAGCTCGGCAGGACAGGCTCGCAGTGGATGCTCGATTCGCTCGCATCGATGGACAAGCTAGCGAAGCAGAACGTGAAGCTGCGAAGTCTGACTGCCGCAATGCGAGCCAACCAGGAAACGGGAGAGCCACTTCATGAGTGGCCCCTCGCGCAGATACCGACGACCTCGGTGTGGATAGACAACTACAAGACGGTCGAACAGTTCATGGTCACCGATCTTTTCACTGTGCGACCCGAAGACACAGTCGACCTGCCGGCGAATCTCATGCATTGGAAACATGTCCGGCATGTGCCGGTCGAGGACAGCGATGGGAGATTGGCCGGCATCATCTCCCATCGCGACCTACTCGAACTCTACGCAGTCGAACGGGCTAACGGAATTCGCGAGACGACGGTCCGCGATGTAATGAAACGCGAACCGATCACTGTCTCGCCCGAGACGCCGACTTTGGAAGCGCTGCTCACCATGCGGGAGAAGAACATCGGCTGTTTGCCGGTGGTTAAGAATGACAGGCTAGTCGGGATGATCACCGCCCATGATTTCCTGACGGTATCGGCGAGGCTCCTCGAGGAACGCCTGAGGAGTTTCGCTTGATGCAGGAGTTGAATATGGAATCGACTACTACACCACAGTGGAAAGACTTTCTCCGCTACTTCGGCGAAAAAAATGAAGGCCGACCGACACGACTAGGCGTCTTTGAGAACGGCAACGACTACTGGCTCGAGGACGGCCTTCCATTGACGGGAGTCGATCTCGATCCCGGCAAGGCCAGTACGAGCGTTCAAATCATGCTCGGGAACTTCACCCACACAGTTCGCGATGTCAGCCGTCTGACTTTTCATATGAGTAACGACGGCAACTCCGACGGCGTCGATGTGACAGACGCAGACGGAAAGGTTTCAATGCTGCGGTTTGAAAAGTATCGGCCAAGCCAGGCGTAGAAAATTCCGAGGTGAGCGCGAGATTTTTCCCGTCGGGACTTAGGTCCTCGACTGAGGCTCACCTAAATATCTGGATTTCTCGAGGTTGGGTTTCGGTACGCTTGTTGCGATTTGTAGAGCGTCGGCGAACAGGGTTTCGCGGAAGGGATGGTTAAAAGGTATGAAGATCCTTGTAGCAACGGAAGGTTCAGAATTTAGCAAAGCGGCGATCGATAAATGCTGCGCGATCCTCGGTAATTCGAAAGATGCGGATGTCCGACTCGTCTCGGCGTCGGAACCGGCGATGATACCGCCTGAACCGTTCGCCTTATCGGCGGAATACATACGCGAGATGGACGAGAACTCACGGCGGCTTGCCGAGAATGTAGTCTCTCGTGCCGAACAAGATATTCGTAGATGTATACCCGAGATAGGCGGCAAGCTTACGACAACGATAACGACCGGTGCCCCAGCCCAAGTCATTGTCGACGAAGCCGAGAGATGGGGCGCCGATTTGATAGTCGTGGGTTCGCATGGCTACGGATTCTGGCAGCGAGCATTGCTCGGATCCGTTTCAAACGCGGTCGTGCATCACGCTCCATGCTCGGTGCTCGTCGTCCGTGGTAACGGCGAGCGGAAACCTGAACGATAGGCAGCAACACAGACTAACGGAGGACTCAAATGGCACACGTTCTAATTCTCGGAGGCGGTTTTGCTGGACTGATCGCGGCCGAACGTCTCTCGGCAGGTTTAGACTCGTCACATCAAGTTACGCTCGTCTCGCCAAATGAGGACTTCACTTTTTACCCGTCCCTCGTCCGGCTTGCGTTTGGCGAAAGCGATGCGGGCGATATTAAATTCGACCTTCGCACAAAACTCAATGACAGCCGAGTTCACTTCATCTGCGGTGAGATGACCGATATCAACCCGCGTACAAAGAAGGTGACGGTCGCGGGTGACGAGTTTCGCGGCGAGTTAAGTTACGACTATCTCGTGATCGCGCTCGGTCGTCGTCTTGCCACCGAGAAGGTCGCGGGTTTCTTCGAACACGCTCACCATTTGCTCGGAGTTAAGGCTGCGTTGAAATTCGGCGACGCAGTGAAGGCGTTTCGAGAGGGCGACATCGTCGTCGGTATGTGTCCTGAGGCGCGTTTGCCGATACCCGTCTGCGAAACGGCTTTCGCACTTGCACGGAAGTTCGAGAACGAGATCCGGGATGGCGATGTCAGGATCAAGGTCGTGTTCCCAGGTTCGCTCGAGTCGGTGTTCGGAGGTGCGACGGTCCATAAGGAACTCGAGTCGTCGTTCCGTCATCACGGGATCAACGTGTTGTACGACGTACCTATAACAAGGATCACCGAGACCGAAGTGTTGTCGTCCGCCGGGCACGCGGTAAAGCACGATCTGTTAATGCTCGTCCCGCCGTTTCGCGGAAACGCGAGTCTGAGGTCGCTGGGCATATCCGACGATCAGGACTTTGTCATGGTCGACAAGTCGATGCGGGTCGCGAGTCTCGAGAACGTGTATGCCGTCGGGGATATCACGGCGTTTGAAGGACCCAAGCTCGCACACATGGCGGTGCGTCAAGCCGATGTCGCTGCGGCAAACATTACGAGCGAGATCGCAGGTAAGAAACCGGTGGAAGAGTACTACCACGAGATCGCGATGGTCATCGACGCCGGTGGTTCGGATTCGATCTACCTGCGATACGGAATAACGGACGAGACGCTATTCGGTCTGCGCAAGGGTCGTATCTGGGGACTCGCGAAAACCACTCACGACCGGCTCTGGCAGGCGAGACATGGGTAGTCCGGTGTGGGTTCTTAACGCAGAGACCGCGGAGATCGCGGAAGAACCTATTGGCTGATCTCCGCGTTCTCCGCGATCTCTGGGTTGTAAATAGCCAACGGACAGGAGGGATCTATGCGAACCGAAATACTTGATCTCAACGAACGAGAGATAGACGACATGCTTCGCCGAAACAACTTCGGGCATTTCGGATGCTCGCTTAACGAGAAGCCGTACGTTGTGCCGATCAATTTCGTCTACAAGATGCCGTTCATTTACTTGTACACGACGGCGGGAATGAAGTCGCAGATCCTGGATATGAATCCGCAGGTTTGTCTTCAGGTCGAGGAGGTCGTAAATCCCGGCGACTGGCGCAGCGTCGTCATTCATGGCAACGCGACGCGGATCATCGACCCGGTCGAGCGCGAACGTATTCTCAAAATGATCGTGGAGGCGAATCCGACACTCACACCGGCGATGGGCATTCGTTGGACAGACAACTGGATCCGCGAAAACAAGGAGGTCGTCTACAGGATCGATCCATCCGAGAAGAGTGGCCGGTTCGCGCAGAAGGTTGATGTCGCTGCGAACGTGGCGCATTGAGTTCATCCCGGTCTAGGTCATGCGAATTTTCAAGAGGCGGCGCGGAGAAATTCGCGTCGCCCTTTTTCTTTACTTCGAATATATGGGTTTTTCGGTGGCATGGTCGTTGCGAAAGATAGCCGCGGGCAGTCCGTCCTCGACCGCCCGATCCTATCAATCACTGGAGAACAATAATGCTCACAAAAATTTACGCAGTTGCCTGGGGCATGACACTGGCGGCGGCACTATTAATTTTTGCTGCCGGCAGTATGACGATGCTCGCGATCGTCGTGTTCGGCTTCATCGCATTCGGACTCGTCTTTATGGGAATGATCGGTGTGCTGCCATCTACGGTCGTTCACACGAATCATCCGGCCGAGGAAACGGTCGTACAGACGAAGGAAAGTCTTCGTGGACGGATCCGCGACTACAAGGAAACTCTCACGACCGACGCATTCGCGGTTCGTAAACCAAAGTTTCCGTGAAGAAGACCTTTCTTCTTTCGTGGATCCTCGTGTGGTTCGTGTATTTCGTGGTTAAGTTTTCTGTAAGCGTCTAGTACCGATGGTTCAACAACAAGGGCGAACTACGAAACACGCGAACCACACGAAGTCCACAAAGAAAGAAATAAGAGCCTACCCGGCATCAGTCTGACTTCGTCTCGAAAGCTCGAGGATAGCTAAAGTCATCTCGTCTAGATCGACCGGTTTGGGCAAGTGAAGTTGGAAACCGGCGGAGAGAGCGTTCTCGCTGTCTTCTTCGCGCGCCATTGCAGTGAGTGCGATGGCCGGGATGTTCGCTCCTTGTTCAGGGGGCAGGGAGCGGACTCTGCGTATCAACGAGTAACCATCTTCGCCGGGCATGTTGATATCGGTGAGAAGAATGTCCGGACGCCACTCCTTGAGCGACTTGATCGCGTCCGCGACTGACGATGATGTCTTAACTTCTGCTCCAGACATCTCGAGCGTAAATCGCAGAAGGTTGCAGGCGTCCATATCGTCATCGACGATCGAGACACGTAAGCCATCCAGTTGGCGGCTCACCGGTTTTAGCGTGTGATGACCGTTTCCGGTTTTCGGCACCGCTTTTCCTTCGCTCACGACCGCGAGTGTGATCGGGAGCGTGATCTTAAATGTCGCACCTTTACCCGGACCCTCACTGGCGACCGTCACACGTCCGCCATGAAGCTCGGCGAGATGACGCACGATCGCAAGACCGAGACCGAGACCATGATGCGCACGCGTGCTCGAGCTATCGGCCTGACGGAACCGGTCGAAAACTAGCGGCAGGAACTCGGCCGAAATCCCGTGACCAGTGTCGCTGACGACGATCGACACCGAGTTCGCGTTTCGTTCGAACCCAACCTCGATCGTCCCACCCTCCGGTGTAAACTTCACGGCATTCGTCAGAAGATTCCAGACCATCTGCTGCAGACGCTGAGTGTCGCAGGTGATGCTCTCGACATCACTCGTAAACGCCGTCTCGATAGTGATCGACTTGGCGGCCGCCCCCGGACGGACGACATCGATCGCGGCCTCAATAGTCGGGACGACCGGCGTCGGCGAGAGATTCAGATGCAGATTTCCGGTAATAAGTCGCGAAGTGTCGAGGAGGTCGTCGATCAACTGCGACTGGGACCGAGCGTTACGATAGATCGTATCGAGCGCCGCGCGTTGTTCTTCATCGGTCAGACGCCCGGTGTTCAGGATCTGGCCCCAACCGAGAATCGAGTTGAGCGGCGTGCGAAGTTCGTGTGAAACGGTCGCGAGAAACTCATCCTTCAGACGGCTCGCACGTTCGGCCTGTTGTCGCAGGGTCTTTTCACGTACGAGCAAACCCTCTCGCTCTGCCTCGACACGTTTGCGCTGTACGAACTGACCGATCTCGCTTCCGATCGCTTCAAGCATGTTCATCAGATTCGCGTCGTTGAGAATCGGGCGCCGCGTAAAGAACTCGATAACGCCGTAGAATTCGTCCGCGATCTTTATCGGAAATCCGATCGCGTATGTCAGCCCGGCGGCCTTGGCGAATTTCGCACGTGGAAACTTTTGGCCCTGATAGTCGTCGGTCAACGACGTGGGCGCGTTCATCTCCCAGACATATCCGGGCAATCCGGTTCCGCGGGCGAAAGTTTGAGACAAGCTCGCTTCCCGCAATCGGTACAGGGCTTGTGTCGTCTGGGAAATATCGATCGATGCGCACTTGAGTTCGCTACCACCGCGATCGAGAAGCCACAGTGCCGATAGTTCAGCCCCCATGTGCTCGCAAAACGCGTGCAGGATCGATGGCCCAGCGTCTTTCAAAGTTGTTGCGTAAGCGAGCGTCCGAGTGATCGAATGCTCGGTTGCAAGCCGCGCCTCCGACTCTTTCCTCGTACTTAGTTCGTCGGCAAGTCTGGCGTTGGCTGTCTCAAGTTCCGTGGTCCGTTCCTGAACACGCGCTTCGAGATCAAGATTTGCGCTATCGAGAGAGAGGTTGGCTTGTTCGAGAAGGCGCGCCTGACGCTTGATCTCCCGGTTCTGCCGGAACAGTTTTGTGAAGAAGAGAACCTTCGACTTGAGGATCTCCGGAGTGAAAGGTTTGGTTAGGTAGTCTACGGCGCCGAGTGCGTAACCTTTGAAGACGTACTGCTCATCGACACTCGTCGCCGATACAAAGATGATGGGCGTGTGCTGCGTCCGTTCGCGCTCGCGGATCAGTTCGGCAAGCTCAAACCCATTCAGTCCGGGCATCTGAACATCGAGCAAGATCAACGCTACGTCTTCAACGAGCAAAAACCTCAATGCCTCGCGAGCCGAAGTGGCGCAGATAAGATTCTGGCCCAGATCCTCGAGGATCGTCTCCATCACCAGCAAATTATCGGGACGGTCGTCGACGAGAAGCACATTCACGGGTGCTTCATCTGACATCTTTTCCGATTCTTCAACCATTCAAAGTAACCCTCTTGTTATTCCCGAGGTATCGGGTTTCGCGATCATTAACCGCAGATTACGCAGATGACACAGATTCATTTAAGTTAGATCTTGATCTGAGTAATCTGCGTTATCTGCGGTTAAATGCGTCACCGGTCAGACCCCACACTACTTATCGAGCCAGATCCTTAACAACGACATCAACTGCTCCGTGTCGACCGGCTTCGTAATGTAATCCGACGCACCGGCTTCCAAACATTTCTGACGGTCGCCCTTCATCGCTTTCGCGGTTACAGCGATGATCGGGACTGACTTAAACTTGCCAAGCTTACGGATCGCCTGCATCGCTTCGAACCCATCCATGCCCGGCATCATGATGTCCATCAGCACGCCATCGATTCCCGGTGTCTTCTGCAGCATCTCGATACCATCCTTTCCGTTCTCGGCATAGACGACCTGCATATGCTGACGTTCGAGAGCACTCGTCAACGCAAAGATATTGCGGATGTCGTCGTCAACGATCAGCACCTTCTTGCCCTCGAGTCTCGGATCCGTGACGTTGACGTGCTTCACCATGTTCTTCTGCGCGTCCGTCAGGTCCGCAACGTCGCGATGTAAGAACAGCGCCGTCTCGTCGATAAGTCGTTCGATCGAATCCGCGTCCTTCACGATGATCGTGTCGGCCAACTTCTTGATCCGCGATGTCTCGCGCTTCGTCAGGTCTTTTCCAGTGTGGACGATCACCGGAATCTCGGGTGTTCCCGACGTCTCCTTGATCTTCGCGATCAGCTCGCTCCACTCGAAGTCCGGCAACATGAGATCGACGATCGCACAGTCGTAACGTTCGTCTCGGATCGCGTCAAGAGCCGCCTGACCAGTCCCGACCGAGGTGATCAGAACATCCTTTCCGCCGAGCAACTCGGTCATGCTGCTGCGAAGCGTGTCATCGTCTTCCACGAGCAGCAACCGTCTCACCGGTCTTTCGGCAAAGGTCTTCAAATGTTTGATCCCTTCGACAAGCTGCTCGCGATTCGTCGGCTTTGTTTGATAACCAAACGCACCGAGCCGCAATACTCGCTTCATGTCTTCGATCAAAGAAATGATCTGGACGGGAATATGCCGCGTCGACGGATCGTGTTTCAGACGATCGAGAACTGCGTAGCCGTGCATGCCCGGCAATGTCAGATCGAGCGTGATCGCATCCGGACGATACTTGCGAGCTGTAAGCAACGCATCCTCGCCGTGCTGCGACACGAGGCACTTGAAACCCGCCTCGCGCGCGACGCCCATCAGGATCCGCGCGAAAGCTGCGTCATCCTCGATTATGAGGATCACACTATCGCCGGCCTGGATCTGTGATCGATCATCGCTGACGATGATCTGCACTCGCGACGTCTCCTCATCGCTCGGCCGTGCAAGCGAGATCAAGCTCGGCTTGGGCTGAGGCTCGTCGACGATCATTCCCTCGTCGGCCTTTTCTTCACCCGGGATCAGCGAAACCGGCTCGTAACTTTCCGGCAGATAGAACGTGAACGTACTTCCATGACCCGGTCGGCTTTCGAGCGTGATCTCGCCGCCGAGGAGCCGGGCAATTTCACGACTGATCGACAGACCGAGACCAGTACCGCCGTACTTGCGACTCGTGGTTCCGTCCTCCTGCTGAAACGCTTCGAAGATAAGCTGCTGTTTGTCTTCAGAGATACCGATGCCCGTGTCGCTCACGCGGAACGCGATCACCGACGACGCACGATTGAGACTGTTGTTATCAAAACTCCACCCGCTCTCCGCGATATCGATACCAACCTTCACATGTCCCTGCTGCGTAAACTTGAACGCATTCGACAGAAGGTTCTTCAAAACCTGACGCAAGCGCTTCGCGTCGGTCTGAATGCCCTGAGGCAGGCGGTCTTCGAGATCGACGATCAGCTGCAGGCCCTTGTCATGCGCGATCTGGCTGAACGTGCGATCGATGTCCGCTTGAAGATCGCTGAACGGGATCTCTCCGATCTCGACGCCCATCGTTCCAGATTCGATCTTCGAAAGATCGAGGATCTCATTGATGAGTGCCAGCAAGTCGGCACCTGACGAGTGGATCGTCTCCGCAAACTCGACCTGTTTCTCGTGAAGGTTTTGCTCGCCGTTGTCCGCGAGCATCTTGGAAAGGATGAGCATCGAGTTGAGCGGGGTTCGAAGCTCATGCGACATGTTTGCGAGAAACTCGGATTTGTATTTCGAGTTCAACGCGAGCTGCTTCGCCTTGTCTTCGAGTGCGGTGCGTGCAAGCTCGATCTGCCGGTTCTTTTGTTCAACCTCGCTCTTCTGTTCGGATAGAAGTTGTGCCTTCTCTTCCAGCTCCTGGTTTGTCTGCTGCAGCTCTTCCTGCTGCTGTTTGAGAAGCTCTTCCGAAGTTTGCAGCGACTGCGCCTGCAGCTCGAGACGACGGTTCGTCTCCTGCAGCTCCGCCTGACCGAGCTGCAGTTCTTGTGCGAGCGACTGCGATTGCTTGAGCAGTTCCTCAGTCCTCATGTTCGCCTCGATCGTGTTGATAACGATACCGATCGATTCGGTAAGCTGATCGAGGAATGCGAAGTGAAGTTCGTTGAACGGTGTGAACGACGCAAGCTCGATCACGGCCTTGACTTGGCCTTCGAACAACACCGGAAGAACGACGATGTTTCGCGGGGCGGCTTCGCCAAGGCCGGAACTGATCTTTACGTACTCGCTCGGAACATCGCGGATGACGATGCTCTGCTTCTCGAACGCGCACTGTCCGACGATTCCCTCGCCAAGCCTAAACTCGTTCGCGACCGATTTGCGTTTTCTATACGCATAGCTAGCAAGCAGCTTGAGCACCGCTTCGTCTTGCGCCGTGTCCGCGATGTAGAACACGCCGTGCTGCATCTCGAGCAGCGGCGCCATTTCCGAAAGGATGAGGCGAGCAACTGTGAGCAGATCGCGCTGTCCCTGCAGGAGACGGGAGAACTTGGCGAGGTTGGTCTTGAGCCAATCCTGCTCCATGTTCTTCTGCGTCGTCTCGCGCAGGTTGCGGATCATCTCGTTTACGTTGTCCTTGAGGAATGCAACCTCGCCCGACGCGTCCACGGTGATGCTTCGCGTAAGGTCGCCCTTTGTCACGGCCGTCGCGACGTCCGCCATCGCACGCACCTGGTTGGTCAGGTTTGCGGCGAGCTGGTTCACGTTGTCGGTAAGATCACGCCACGTTCCGGATGCACCGGGCACGCTTGCCTGACCGCCAAGCTCACCTTCGATACCCACCTCACGAGCCACGGTCGTCACCTGATCGGCGAACGTCGCGAGCGTATCGGTCATAGCGTTGATCGTATCGGCCAACTCCGCGATCTCGCCGAGAGCTTCCACCTCGAGTTTGCGATTGAGGTTTCCGTTTGCGACCGCCGTCACGACGCGTGCGATACCACGCACCTGCGTTGTGAGGTTTGAGGCCATGAAGTTCACGTTGTCGGTAAGATCCTTCCACGTACCCGACACACCCTTTACATCCGCCTGACCACCGAGCTTTCCTTCCGTACCTACCTCACGCGCCACACGCGTAACTTCGGACGCGAACGAGTTGAGCTGGTCCACCATCGTGTTGATCGTGATCTTCAACTCGAGAATTTCTCCCTGCACGTCGACGGTGATCTTCTTCGAAAGGTCACCGTTCGCCACGGCCGTCGTAACCGTCGCGATGTTACGCACTTGCGACGTCAGGTTCGAGGCCATGAAGTTCACGTTGTCGGTCAGCCCACGCCAGGTTCCGGCGACGTCGCGGACCTGAGCCTGGCCGCCGAGCTTGCCCTCGGTACCGACCTCACGGGCCACCCGGGTCACC
>DATEOJ010000140.1:0-5934 GCA_035274235.1 Pyrinomonadaceae bacterium | reverse complement strand
ACAACGGCCGGTCGCTGTCCACCACCTTGATTCTGATTTTCCAAACCCCGCGTGCCTCCGCAAGAAAGTATCGAGAAGAGCATTAAGAGTGGAAGAAGAAGGTGACGAAAAGAAATCATTCGCCAGAGTCTATCAGAACTGCGAGCGGGTCGGTCGTTGAGAAAGTAGACTGACTAACTCATCCTCGAACCTTGGGCGAGAACTGAAATCCAAAATCCAAAATCCAAAATCAAGTGAGATCCTTGACCATCCTGATACACGTGATATCGACGTCTTCGCCGACGGGGACCTTAAACTTCTCGCCGCCCGAATAGCCGCGGACAGAGTAAAGCTTGACGCCGGGAAGTGTGGCCATCATCTCGGCTGTTTTGAATCCGTGAGCGATTGCTTCACGTTCGCACGCGTCGAGGATCAGCGTTCCTATACCCTGTCGGGCAAAATCGGGATGGATAAAGAAGGCGCGAATCTTTGCGGCATCGGTTTTGGGGTCCAGAAGTTCGGGATCTCGGCTTTGTTCATAGACACTGGCACCGAAGAGAGTTTTCCGTTTGCTCCAGCCACCGCAGCCCGCGAGTTTTCCTTCATCGGTCTCGACGACGAAATATGTTTGGTCGTCGATCAGATCCGTATCGACACCGAAGACCGTCCGGATCGAAAGCTCGATCTGTTTCGCGTCATAGTCGTCGCGGCTCAGACCGCGAACCGACTCGGCGATCAACTTCTCGATCGCCGGCTTGTCCGCGAGTGTCGCTTTTCTAATGATGCGAGTCATCAATACAAGTGTCCGTCGACGACGACCAGCCGCCTCAGATTATGACTTCGAGTCTACTCCCGGGATGCCGCAGTGGATAGGAATCTTTGCGGAAGTCTCACTCCGAACGTTGTTGGCGCTTCGTTTTTATCCACTCCAGAACGTTGTCGTTCAGGATGTCGAGCGGCACGGTTCCGTTGGAGAGGACGACTTGGTGGAAGTCGCGGATGTCGAAGCGTTCGCCGAGTTCGCGTTGCGAGAGTTCGCGCAACTCCCGGATCTTCATGTCGCCCAGGCTGTATGCCAGGCCCTGACCTGGGAGGCTTGTCCAGCGCGCCATATTCACATCGAAACGGGCTTCGGGCATGGGCAAGTGTTTTCGCATGAACGCGAATGCCTGATCACGCGTCCAGCCTTTGGTGTGGATGCCGGTTTCGATGACGGCTCCGACGAGGGCGAACGTTTTCGCGTTGAGCCAAAAGTTGCGGGCGAACGGGTCGCGGTATGCGCCGACCTCGTCGGCGAGTTCTTCGGTGTAGCGAGCCCAACCTTCGTCGAATGCGGAGTTGCCGCCGTAGCGCCGGAAGCGGGGAAGCTTGGTGTTCACACGCGTGAGTACCGCTCCGAAATGGTGGCCCGGGACGACCTCATGAAACGCGAGACTCGGTAGCATGAACTTGCGCACGCCCTCGGTCTCGACATTGAAAGTGTTGTAGTAAAAAATACCCGGCCGCTTGCCGTCGATGCTCGGTGCGAAGTATTGACCGTTAGGAAAAGACGCCTCGCGAAACTTCTCGACCGGTTTGATCTCATAGCGGACCTCGGGGAAGTCGTGAAAGAGACGCGGCAGAAGCGGTTTGATGATCGCGAGATTTTCCCGCAGATCGCGCTCGACCTCGGCGGCCGTGTACCAGCGAAGCGATCTGTCCGACTGCATCTTCTGATTGTATTCCGCGATCGTTCCGGTAAAGCCGACCCGCTTCAGATGCTCTTGCCGCTGAGCGGTGACGCGGTCGAGCTCTCTGAGGCTGATCTCGTGGATCTCGTCGGCCGAAAGCCCGGTCCGCGTGTGCACCTTTATCGCGTAGTCGTATATCGCTCGGCCGTTCGGAAGCTCCGATAAAGAAAAGTTCGGGCGTGCCCGTGGCAGATACTCGTCCTTCATGAAATCGCGCAACTTGCGATACGCCGGCGATACACTCGCCGATATCTCGTGCTCGAGCGCCGCGGTGATGCTTTGACGTTCGGCAGCGGAGATGGATGACGGCATCCGCGAAACCGGTTTGAAGAGCGGACTCGTCTTCGCGTCGGCGGCGATACCCATTTCGAGTTGCGGCAGTATACGCTCGACGACCGGCTTTGGAAGCACGACGCCGAGCCTCATGCCCTTTCGCATATTCGCGATCGCCGCATCCACCTGCGCGGGAAATCCCCTCAGCATCTCTACGAAGTTTCTGTAATCGCGGGCGGAGTCGAACAGCCGCGTGTCGGGGGAACTAAGCAGCGACACATGCGGCCCCTCGATCTGGTTGATCGGCATCAGGTAGTTGTCGCCGAAATAAGCGTGCAGCGACTCGCCCTCGACAGCGAGCTGAAGCTCGCGTCGGAGCATCTTCAAACTCAAGCGCTCTTCGTCGGACAGACTCACGTCAGCGATAGCGTCTGCCCGTTTCAAAAACGCACGGGCCGTCGCATAACGCCGCTTGTACGCTTCCTCGGAAATGTCATAGAGCCTGTTGTCGTACCGGTGATCACCCAGGTAAGCCGCGGTCCCCGGATTGTCCGCGAGATAGTTCGCCCAGTATTCGGCGAATAATCGGTCGAGCTTTTTACTCGCTCCAAAAGTAGGAACAGCGAGCAGGCACACAACGAGTAATAAGGAGATCTTTCGTGTCATATTTTCTCGGAGAAAGGATTTGAGTTTCGTTGAACTCGAACTAGTATCGCACCCAGACGGCAGCGAATCGAGTGGCATCGCAGTCAACTCACAACCTCGATGCCGTGGATGTCTCATCGCCATTGCGGGCGCTTAGCGTGTTTCGTGGTTCGCTCTTAGTTCGAACGGTTGCGGGCGTAAAACCTAACTGCGAATTACACCACCCACGAAAAGAGGAAAGGCAACGAAGTTGGTCTCAGCACTCTCTGGGTTAAAAAGAAAAAAGGCTTCGTCCTTTTCGAACGAAGCCTTCCTAGTAAACAAGCTCGGAAATTACGGAAGAAGTAGATCCGCATCAGAGGCGGTGAATCTCGTGTACACACGTTGGGTGGTGCTGAGTGCTCCAAGCGTACCGCCCGCAGGATTCGTCGGATCCTCAGTGGCGCCGTAAAACCGCCCTCGCGACTGGATCTGTGTGAGGGTGTTAACGTCGTCAACCGAAAAGAGGTAAGTCGTCCGGATGTGTTGCTCCACCGAAATATCAGCACTCGGCAGTTGAGGGTTTGTGTTGGGCGGGATCGGGTAGACCAATGCGGCGAGCAGCGACACAACCAGCTTTCCATCGGCCCTGCATGTCCAGTTTCCGACGCCGGGAGAGTTGCTGCCGGTATTGATCATAAAATCGTAGTAGGCGCTCGAGTTCATCGCGGCAGTACCGTCCGCACGTATCTCGAGCTGGAATACCCAACTATGAAAGACTGTCGCGTCACCCAGGACATCTTGGTTCACCGCGGCCCGCGTGTACGTGCCTTGGAATTTTATTTTGTTGCACCCGCTTGGTGCCGCGAAAGCCGGAGCGACGGTGAATATCGCAACAACAGCGAACAGTAAAACTAACTTATTGAACATTGATTCTCCTTAACGTGAGTAAAATATACATCTGCCCTTTGTTCGGTTTCGTCCGCTCGAGTAAAAATTGCAATCGAGAGATCGAGCGCGCACGACGGCCCGGCCGGTTCGAAAGTGCTACTTTAACTTACTGATTTCGGAATAACTTAGAGCGACGCTCGTGACTATAGGTTATCTCTAAAGCGATTGCAAATCATCCATCTTTGTTTGGTGATTTGCTATCGGGAGTCGTGAAAGGTGCCACGTCGGCAGCGTTGGGAATGGCAAGCGAACGCCGCTTCAACAGCACCGTTTTCACATGACTTCGGTTTTGGACATAGCGGGCTCAGCGCCGGATCGGGAACCGATCACCGACACGAAGGGCAGACTAACCAAAGACTGAGGACGTGAAAAAAAATCCGCGTCATCCGCGTGAATCCGCCCCGAAAAAAAGAGAGCCGAGCGATGCTCGACTCTCAGTCCAAAATCCAAATTCCGAAATTCAAAATTCAAATAGTTTGTTGATCTGTCCGACCTCCTTTAGCGTCGGCCTCCACGGCCGCCGCCCCCGCCTCGCATTCCGCCGCCGCCTCGCGAAAATCCACCGCCCCCACCGCGGGATCCGCCAAAGCTTCCACGCGATCCGCTCATGCTGGACGATCCGCGGCTACTGCCCATTCGGCTTCCGCTTCCGCCCACGCTCCGGTTCGACCCACTCGAACCCCGGCTGCTTCCCAGACTGCTGGAGCGATTGCCGCTGCCTAGACCACTACCTCTGTTTCCCATACCCGGACTACTTCCGCCCCGGTCGCCGAAGCTCGCCGCACGATTCGAAACGCCCGGTGCACTGCCGCGGCTACTGGATCCGCGATTCCCAGAACGGGCACTTGCCAGATTGCCGCCTTGACGGCCGATCTCGCTTCGGGCAGCCTTCTGGCGATTCGCGAGTGAATTGCCGCGTGAGCTGGCCCTGTCGCCTCTAGCACGGTCACCGGCAGATGAGCCGCTTCGTCGCGACGAGTCGTGCTTCCATTTGCCACCGCGATCTCCGCCGAGAGGATTGACCTGATTCCGGCCACCTCGATCACCGCGATTTCCTAATCCGCCATCACCGCGATTGCCCCGGTTACCATGATGATCGACCCTGTTCCGGTCACCGCGGTTGAAATTGTTATTGCGATTGAAGTTGTTATGGTGATCGATATTAATATCTCCGCGGCCCCAACCGCAGCCCCAGCCCCAGCCGCCCCACGCGGCCCCGACCATCAGGCCGAATCCGAATCCGATCGCACCGGCTGCCCAGTAAGCTCCGTAGTACGGCGGATAGTAGATCGGCGGGTACGGATACCCGATGTTTCCGTACACGTACTGCGGGTTGTACGAAGGGACATAGATGATCTCGGGATTCGACGGCTCGATCACGATCACACTCTTGCTTTCGATGACCTGCGTCTCGACCTTCATCTTGTCATTCGAAACAAGCGCGCCCTTGTCCTTCGCTTTGGAACGCATTCGCTGCACTGCGTCCATTACCTCCTTCTGCTGAGCAAGGAACGCGTTGCCGAGATCCGACGTCCATTGGACGTCTTCGACAAGCCACTTGACCACATCAGGCAGCGAAGCCATCGACTGAACGCTCGGGTCCCAAGGCTGCTTCGCTACCGCCTCGTTCAATTTCGTGATGTCCTTCGCGAGCTCAGGATTTTTCTGCAGCCACTGGTGAAGCTGGACCAATTCGAGCGGATACGTCGAAGCCACCAGAACCTGTGCGAGCAGATTGTCGGGATAGAGAGCGATCGGAGCGACCAGCGCGTCGAGCTGACTGGCCGAGACGGTTGTCGCAACGTCCAATTGCGTAAATGGAACTGCGGGGACACTCGCGAAGACGAATGAACTTCCCGGTAGAATAAGCGCTAAACATAATATGAGCACGCAGACGGGCCGCGTGACTCGCCGTATGATTCCGTATTTATAATTATGACGATCATATAAGTGCATATGTGTCCCAAGAAGAGCAACGGACGTGCCGCAGGGATAACACAAAAATGCTAGGTAAAACCTATGTCGGACACCCGAAGACTCGCCTCAGGCGCGAGTATTTTCGCATAGGCGCGAAGCCTTCACCCGAAACCACTAAACACGAGCACCAGTTCTGACGGTCCGCCGCGCGTCCGGTGCCGATGACAATCGATCCTTTCCGCGTTTTGTTGCATCTTGGAATTGAACTACATTGTTTGCGATCACGAGGTGAGTATGTCGGCACCGAAGACTCTGGTCATTCTTTCTCTCTTCCTTCTTTGCATTGGCGAGGCCTTCGGCCAACAGGGGGAGTGGAAGACCGTGTATTCCGATGAGCTGCATTTCGTCGCAAAATTTCCAGACGAGCCAAAGCAGGATACGGTACACATTGCCCTCCAAA
>DATEOJ010000139.1:0-4591 GCA_035274235.1 Pyrinomonadaceae bacterium | reverse complement strand
CAGAAAAACCATGAAGCAGCGAACACCCAGTGCGGAATGTATTGGATCTTCACTGCCGCCACACATCGCAGCGCAAAGCTGATCACGATAAGAGCCTCAAGGATAAAACTCCGCAGAAGCGGCTCCGGCAGGTCCCCGACTTTGGCCGGCCCCGCAATATCGATCGTCTCCAGGATCTGGTACAAAGCGACCAATACAACGCCTCCGCACGCGAGCTTAGTGAGCAAGCTCGAGCGGATCATATATTGTCGATACTTGGCGAGAAACTTTCGCATCAAGCTTAAACCGCCGTCGGGAGTTCCACCATGAACTTCGCCCCTCGCGGCTGATTCGCTGCGGCCCGGATCTTTCCGTTGTGCTCCGTCACGATCCGGTGAACGATCGCAAGACCTAGCCCCGTGCCACGGCCCTTTGTCGAGAAATACGGCTGAAACAATTTCTGAAGATCACTCGGCTCGATACCGCGACCGTTGTCAAAGACCTCGGCGACGATGAGATCACGTCCCGCGTCATAACGAGTCCGAACCGTCACGATCTTCGACTCTTGTTCCAACTCAAACGCCTCGACCGCGTTGTCGATCAAGTTAACGAACACTCGCTTCATCTGCTCGGCGTCGATCAATGCAGGGGGAAGATCTGACGCGAGTTCGCTCTCGATAACGACGTCATCGACCCGATCCTTATAGAGAGGCATGACCTGTCGTACCACTTCGTTCAAATCACCAGTCTCGAGCTTTGCGTTCGGCAAACGCGCAAAACGCGAGAACTCGTCGACCATGGCTTTTAAGCTTTGTACCTCGCGGACGATAGTCGCCGTGCTCTCATCGACAACACTACGCAAACGATCTTGCCCGGTCGGCACACCGCCAAGCTGACCACTGACCACCGACAACTGACGACTTTCCGCAAATCTCTTCGCGATCCGCTCAGCGGCGAGCTGTATCGGCGTCAGAGGATTCTTGATCTCATGAGCCATCCGTCGCGCAACCTCTTGCCATGCCGACGCACGTTGGGCCGCGATCAACTCGGAGAGGTCTTCGATAACGAGCACCGCCCCGCCCTCACTGATCAACGCCGTGGCCGTAAGCGCGACAGGCATGTCTCCCGTGTCGCCATGCAGCACCGTCTGTTCGGACGCACTTCCGATCCGCTTTGCGCGTGCGACGATGCGTTCGAGTATCGCTCGATTTTCCGAGGACACGAGCTCAGCCAACTGGCTTCCGATCGTCTCGCTTCCTGCGAGTTGCAACATGTCGACCGCCGCACGGTTGATCGTCCCGACGCGATTATCAGAATCGAACGAGATCACCCCCGTCGGTAAGGACTGGAGCACCGTCTCGATATAACGCCGACGAGCAAGCAGCTCCGCCGAATTCGCCTCAAGCCGCGACGACATCTGGTTAAATGCTCCGACAAGCAGCCCGAGTTCGTCTTCAGCAAGAACATCGACGCGATGACCGAAGTTTCCATGAGCGATCTCGTCCGCCCCCTCGGCGAGGGCCTTGATCGGAACCGTCAAACCGCGTGCGATGTAGAACGCGGTCCATGTCGAGGCAAAGATCAGGAGAAACGCGAGAACTCCGAGCGTCAGTAATCCGATCTGCCGAACATTGAGCTGCTGGCGTTTCAAGCTGTCGAATTCGAGCAGCCAGGCATTCGCTTTCTCGATCACGCCGGGATCAATTCGCACGGCGGGTACGATCACAAGTCTCCGCCCGTCCCGCAGATCCGCGACCGCAGCATCGAAACCCTTCCCATCTGAAAGCGACGGGTCCAAGTTCCTCGTTCGAACATTCCCGAGTAACGAGTCCAACTCGGCCTGCTGTACGGTCGTGAATGTTTCGGCGCTCGCTCCAAACGATTCGCCGTTCGACAAGAACAGTTCGATACGCGATAACTTACCGGCCTTCGCTATCTGCTCGAGTTCTGGCGGATCGACTTTACGTCCGTCGAGTGTCGCACCGATCATGTCGGCGGTCTCCTTCAGACGCCGGTTCTGATCGGCGAGCGACAGCGTCTGCGCATTCTGCGCGTCAACCACGACTTCTACGGGAAACTGAGTAAACCATCGCTCAAGCGCGCGGTTCATAAAAAGGTACGAGAAACCCGCCATCGCGATGATAGGCAGGATGCTGACCGCCACAAAGTAGAGCAGGAGTCGCGACTTGATCTTCGATCCCAGCTCGAGCGTCCGCCGCTCGCGCATCAGCTTCGTGATGCTGCGAAGGAATATGAAGCCAAAGATGACAAACGCGATGAAGTTGAGCGATGAAAGCGCGTAAAGCAGAAGGGTGTCGCTGGCGGTCTCGACGGTGAAATTCTTCCAGAGATTCGACGACTGTAGCAGTATGAGGACCGTCAGTAGGACAAGCACGGAGACCCCGAGGATGATCGGCGCGATCCGGCTTTGTTTCGGCGGTCTGTTGGAGCTCACGGGTCTAAGTTTAACCTATAAGGACGTATAGGACGCATAAGACCTATAGGTCGTATAGGTCCTATAAGTCCTATGGGTCCTATGTCATGCCAGCTTGCCGACTCTCCTTTGCTTTCGTTAGACTCTCCACAACCTCAATGAAACCTCGAACAATCTTTTTCGACGATACCAATCGGCTCAGAAGTGGCTGGCGGTTCCTTGTCTTTTGCACGGTATTCTTCGTTGCCGTCCTGATCACCGGCACGGTCGGTATCGCGGCACTTCAGGCGATAGATCCGTCGCTTGTAGAGCCTCCCGCAACTGCAATCACGATCGTCAGCGGAGCCCTAATGCTCACGTCAGCGTTATTCGCGGGCTGGTTCTGCGGACGGTTTCTCGAACGACTGCCTTTCCGCGCGCTCGGTGCCTGGTTTACGGAGGGCTGGCTGCGTCATTTAGTTCTTGGAATCGTTTTCGGTGCACTGACGCTCGGTCTCGCCGTCGCGATCGGAATTGCATTCGGTGGCTTAAGGTTCGAAACCAACGGCGTCGACACATCGGCGCTGGGACGTTCGTTAGCTGTTTCGTTTCTGATCTTTGCGGTCGGTGCCGCATGGGAGGAAGCTCTGTTTCGCGGCTACATGCTGCAGACGTTCACGCGCTCAGGATTAGCCTCCGTCGCGATCGGGCTTACGGCTGTCTTCTTTGGCCTGATTCATAAGGACAACGACAACGCGACGAACGTCTCGATCATCAACACGATCCTCGCCGGAGTATGGTTCGGCATCGGCTATCTGAAAACGCGCGATCTTTGGTTCGTTTGGGGAATGCACCTGATGTGGAACTTGATGCAAGGCGCGTTCTTCGGGATCGAGGTTAGCGGGACGACGCATTTCGCCCCCGCACCGCTGCTAAAGGAGATCGATAGCGGACCGATCTGGCTGACCGGTGAGAGCTACGGAGTCGAAGGCGGAATCGTGACGACGATCGCGATCACGGTTTCGACGCTGGCGATAATCTTTGTTCCGTGGCTACGAGCCGGGAAAGAGATGAAGGAGTTGACCGATCCCCGGCGTCACGAGTCAGAACCGGGAGCGGTAGCGACTGGGTCGCCCGTTAGCGACTCGACGACCTGACCCAGTATTTGTATCTGGAACAGTGCGCACTGCAGTTTGAGCACTCGAATCTGATTTGGCCAACGGGTAACCCGGTCGCTACTGCTCCCGGTTCTGACTCATGCCGCCGCGTCGCTTCCCTCCCGCATGGGACTAAACGGTTTGGATCTTAAACGAAATATCCACCGCTCTCGCCGAATGAGTTAGACGCCCGACCGAGATCAGATCGACACCTGCATCCGCGAACGAACGGACACGGTCGAGATCCATTCCGCCTGACGCCTCCGTCATCACCGATGGGTTGAGGTCCCGTGCCATGGTGACTAGCTTAGCGGCTTCCTCGGGAGTCTGATTGTCGAGAAGCACGATATCCGCGCCGGCCTCGATGGCTTCGCGAAGTTGCGCCCAGTTCGTGATCTCGATCTCGATCTTATGAAGATGTCCGACCTTCTGTTTCGCCGCGACCACCGCCTCGGTGATCCCACCCGCGAGCGCGATGTGGTTGTCCTTTATGAGCACGCCATCGTCTAACCCCATGCGGTGATTTTTGCCACCACCGATGACGACCGCATATTTCTCCAGCAGACGAAGCCCCGGCGTCGTCTTACGCGTATCGACGATCTGTGCTTTCGTCCCCTCGACGGCTTTCACGTACTGCCGCGTCAACGTCGCGATCCCGCACATACGCTGAAGGATGTTAAGCGCGACGCGTTCGCCTGTTAGCAAAACATCGGCGTAACCCTTGAGCGTCGCAAATACGGTTCCCTCTTCGACCTCGTCGCCTTCATTGAATCCGGTCTCTATCTCGGGAATCTCGGAGTCAAGGTGGAGGAACACCGCCTCGGCGACTTCGAGTCCGCAGATCACGAGATATTCCTTTGCCAGGAACCGACCAAACCCGCGCACATCGGGCGCGACTGTCGCCTGTGTCGTGATATCGCCGCGTCCGATGTCCTCGGCGAGAAAATCACCGATCGACGCAAGGACCTCACCGTTATCTAACCAGTTCATTTATTGAGTGGTGGGAGTTTCTACCTTAATGGTCGGGTCGTACTCGTATCCT
>DATEOJ010000138.1:0-3194 GCA_035274235.1 Pyrinomonadaceae bacterium | reverse complement strand
CGAGGGTGAAAAGAAAGAATACGCGGAGGCGATCGCCGGACTGGAACCCGTGCAGAAAGAGTTTTCGACGATCAGCGATCACGCACCGAACCTGACATTCGATTCCGAGCTTCGTCTCGACCTCGGCAATCGTGAAGTTCAGATCAAGTGGCTCGGTCGCGGTAACACTGCAGGCGACGCGGTCATTTTCTTACCGAAAGAAAAACTGATCATGACCGGCGACCTCGTAGTGCATCCGGTGCCTTATATGTTCGGCGGTTATCCGGCGGCGTTTGGGGAGACACTGCGTCGGATGGAACTGCTGAATTTCGAAACGATGGTCCCGGGTCACGGTGAAGTGATGCGGACCGATAAGGCGCGGGCTTATGTCCGCCTACTTGTCGATTTCATTGAAGACGTCACGCAGCAGGTGAGCAAGGAAGCTCATCGCGTCGGCAGCGGGGCAGCCAACTTGCCTGCGGTGCGGGAAGCGGTCAACAAAAATATCGACGTCGCTTCGTGGCGTAAGAAGTTTGCCGGTGAGAGTAAAGAAGAACAAGACGCGTTCGATACGACATTCGCGGCGATGATCACCGCCGCTCACGCAGAAATAAACGGGAGATGACGATATGAAAAGCCGATCCATACTGCTCGTGGCATTAGTTCTGATGATCTCGGTGAATACGTTTGCTCAAGGCGATCCCGTGGTGGTCGCCGAAGCGCGTCGGCGTATCGCCCAGCCGCCGAAGTATACGCGACTCGAAAACGCTGTCGTTCGTGTTCCGATGGTCGGGACGAAAACGCTTCCTCTGGTAAACGTCACGCTTAACGGCCAGGGACCTTACAAATTCCTCGTGGACACCGGCGCAAACGTGACAATTCTGCAGATGCGCGTAGCAGACGATCTAAACCTGCCCGTGCTTCGCCCCGGTGATAAGAGCAAGCTCCTAGCGCTGAGGAGCATGGAGATGAACGGAGCGCACTTTGAGGACGTCGTCGTCGGTGCTCGCAGCTGGAACGAGGATATCGACGGAATCATCGGTTTCGGTATCTTCGCGAATTTGCTGTTCACGATGGATTATCCGAAGCAGCAACTGATCCTACGCAAAGGCGAGCTGCCCGCCACAAACGGCAAAGACATCTTCACCTACGGCCTCGACGCGCGCTGCCCGACGTTGGAAGTGGTCATCGGTAACGAGCGTCTAAACATTCTCGTCGATACTGGTGCCCGGCAGGCGATGGTCATAACGAACTCGATCGCATCGAAGTTAAAGTTTGCAGGCCCCCTCACTCCGGGCCCAACCCTCTCGACGTTCCACACCGATGCCTCTGCCTCGCGTCTCGGGAAACTTTCCGACGAACTATCGATGGGCATTCACAAGGTCGCCGGGATGAAAGTGCATGTTTGGGACGACGTCCCAGTGCTCGGGAGCGATCTCTTCAAGGACTTCGTTCTTACATTCGATCAAAAGAATCTCCGGTTACGAATCGGGGTGTAGGTGTGAATTATGGCTTGGATCCAACAAAGTGAGGTCGATGACGATCAGGGGTTGCCGGTCCCGACGCAGATCGTCTCGAACGAAGAGTTCGAGCCACCCGACCAAACCATTGAACAACAGCGCGTCGAACATAGGCTCAATGAAATTGTCGAGAAGACGAGTAAACGTCTCGGCGTTTCACGACGTGCATTCCTCGCGAGTACGGGCGGCATGGCTGCCGCCTTTCTCGCGATGAACGAGGTCTTCGGGAACTTTTTTGACGTTTCGGCAGAAGAGATGTTCGAGCGTCAGGCTAGCGACGACAAGTTCCCGAAGTCCCCGTTCATTTTTGATATTCACACACATCACGTCGCGGCTCCAAAGATCATTAAAACGCCGCCGCTGATTCCCGGTTATCGCGCCGCCGGTGCCGCCTGGGGAAACAAGTCGCTCGAGGGCAGGGAACATAAGTGGGAAGATCTTTATCTGGCGAACTACATCAAGGAGATGTTTCTTGACAGCGATACGTCGATGGCGGTGATCACGGGTTTACCCGCGCGGACCGATGATCAGAATGTGCTGACACCGGCCGAGATCATCGAGTCTCGAGCCGAGATAAACGGCCTCGCGAAATCGAAACGAGTGATCGCCCATGGATTGTTCTCACCCGACATGGGCAAGTCCGATCTCGACTCGATGCATCGACAGTTTGAGGTGCTCAAGCCCGAAGCGTGGAAGGGTTATCCAGGCCAACCGCTGGCGGACGGAAGCGTCGGGTGGTGGATGGATGACGAGAAGATCGCGTACCCGGCTTACGAATATTCGCGCAAGATCGGGATCAAGAATATCTGCGTGCATAAGGGACTGCCTCTGCCCGGTTGGGAAGTCGAACATAGCAGTCCGCGCGACGTTGAGAAGGCGGCGAAAGATTTTCCCGATCTGAATTTTCTGATCTATCACGCGGGACTTAAAGGAGTCCGCGATGCAATGCCGGCGGTGAACGACGGGTTTAAGAAGGTGACGGACGTGCCGTGGATCTCGGATCTGTGCGCGATGCGGAAACGGAATCCGAAGATGACGAACGTCTACATGGATCTCGGAACGACGTTCGGCATGACGGTTATCACGCAGCCGGTGCTCTGTGCTTACATGCTCGGTCTGATGATCGACGCTTTCGGCGAAGACCACGTGTTGTGGGGAACGGATTCGATCTGGTGGGGCAGTCCGCAATGGCAGATCGAAGCGTTTCGACGTCTGCAGATGCCGGACGATCTGCAAAAGCGTTTCGGATTCAAGCCGCTCACGGACAAGGTCAAGGAAAAGATCTTCGGTCTGAACTCGGCGAAAGTTTACGGGATCGATGTGAAAGCGAAGTTGAACGCGATCCCGACCGATTATATGACAAAGTTGAAAGCAAAGTATCGTGCCGAAGGCGCACGTCCGTCGAATACGCGATACGGCTGGGTGCGCGCTTAGATTTGGGATTTGGGAATTCGGATTTGGGATTTCGTTGTTGGGAAAATTTTCCCCTTACTCCGGGAAGGTACGCTCTTCTTTGCGGGTTTGCGACTTTGCGGGACCCCCCTGAGGTGATCGTTCGAAAACTGGTTCCCGCAGAGTCGCAAAGCCGCAAAGAAGACGCGGTGAGGATCATGAGAGCACTGTCGATAATTCTGCTCCTTACTTTTTGCGCCTCCGCGCAAAGCTCGATCACCGCGCAAAGCGGCATCACACCAA
>DATEOJ010000137.1:0-3193 GCA_035274235.1 Pyrinomonadaceae bacterium | reverse complement strand
GGGCGGCAGTCGCTGATGCGTTATCCCGGCCATCTCGGATCACACGGGATCGATTACGCGCAGCGTGAGTCAGACGTCAAACAGATGTACGACGGCGGACCGGGAGCGATTGCCTTGATGGAAATGTACGGCATTCAATACGTCCTCGTGTCTCCGGAGGAGCGAAGCAAAGGCGGCGTGAACGAACAGTTCTTTAGTCGTTACCCTATAGCCGCTGAGTCGGGAGAATATCGGGTTTACAAGATCAAATGACAGACAATCTCGAACAGGAAGAAGTCTTCGTGGAACCGCAAGAGACGAAGCCGGAGAGTCCGGACCTGGTGTGGTATGTCAGCTGCGGCCTGATAGCCGCGACCGCTACGCTCCTGCGATTCTTTTGGCTCAGCCTGAAACCGCTCCACCACGACGAAGGAGTGAACGGGTGGTTTCTCACAAACCTCTATCGAGATGGTGTCTACAAATACGATCCGGCCAACTATCATGGGCCGACCCTTTACTACATCTCACTAGCGTTCGCGAAAGTCTTCGGCTTGGAGACCACAACGATTCGCGCGAGTGTCGCGGTTTGGGGCGTGCTCATCGTTGTGTTCGCGTTCTTCCTCCGACGGTATATCGGGCGTGTCGGAAGTTTGTTTGCCGCGCTGTTTCTCGCGCTCTCGCCGGGAATGGTCTACATCTCGCGATACTTCATTCACGAGATGTTCTTCGTGTTTCTTAGTTTCGGACTCGCCGTCGCCGTCGTCTACTTCATCGAAAAACGCCGGGCCGGGATCTTTGCAATCGGATGGATGACTCTCCTGCTTCTCGTTTCATTCCTTCCGTCGACACTAAAGCTCGCCTCGGTCCTTGGCAAAACGAGTACGGCGGTCTGGGCATTCGGTGCCGGATTCTTCATCGTCGAAATTGTTCTCATCGGTCTCGTCGTGAAGATGCTGCTCGGTTGGAACAACGGGCGCCCGATCTACTTGCTGCTTGCAACTGCGTGCGCAGCTCTGATGTTCGCGACAAAGGAGACGGCGTTCATCACGCTCGGAACGATGGCGATCGCGTGCGTGTGCGTATGGCTGTGGCGAAAGATCTTTCGAGTAACGGACCTTCCCGATGAAACCGGTGAAGACGCGATCCACGATTCCCAACTCACCTGGGCAAACTTCCGAGCCGCACTTGGATCACGCGGCGATCTGCTTCTGATAATCGCGGCGTCGTCATTGGTCTTTATCTACGTTTGCGTTCTCTTCTTCTCATCTTTCTTCACCTATCCAGAGGGCGTCAAAGGCGCGATCCAGGCCTACGAGATCTGGACGAAAACCGGCAGTAAAGATCACACCCAGAACGGTATCTGGGGATATCTCACGTGGGGATTACAGAGCGAGGCTCCGATCTTCTTCCTCTCGGGCGTCGGGATCTTGATCTCATTCGCAGATGCGAGACACAGATTCGCGATGTTCGCATCGCTATGGGCGTTTGGATTATTCGCGGCCTACACCATCATCCCCTACAAGACGCCGTGGCTTGCGATCGGCTTCATCGTTCCGATGTGCATTGCCGCCGGCTACGCGATCAACCAGACCGCCGCCGCGAAAAATCTTTCACTAAAAATTCTCGGGATATTGATGGCGGTCGTCGCGACGATCACCCTCGCGTATCAGACGTACGAACTAAATTTCGTTCGTTACGATGACGAGGACGAGGCGTACATCTATGCGCACACGAGTCGGGAGATTCTCGACCTCACGCAGAAGATAAGCTACTACTCGCTGAAGAGCGGTAAAGGACTCGATACAAAGATCGAGATCGTCTCACCGGATTACTGGCCCATGGTCTGGTACCTGCGCGACTACAAGCAGGCAAACTTCCACGGTCAACTGGTCGACACAAATAATGCAGAGCTGATCGTCGCAAAAAAGAACGACCAGGATCAGGAAGTGATCCGGCGATATGGTGCGAGGTATCTATTGGTCGGACAGTATCACTTGAGATCGGGTGTTGATCTGGTGTTGCTCGTGCGGCGGGATCTCGCTGATCCTGGTGAGGAAGAGGTTTATCGACTGACGGGCGGGAAATGAGGCCCGGCACGGGAGACAGGAGACAGGAGACAAGAGACGGGAGACAGGAGACAGGAGACAAGAGACAAGAGACAGGTGCTTTTAGGTCTTTCGCTTAAATAGAATCCAGGTGTCCGGCTTGTTCTCCATAGAAACGAGCATTGAGATCACCTCGTCGTATTCCTTGAAAAGTTCCTTTGCGGTTAGACGAACGACGTAGCCGCACTTAACTGCAAGTTCGATCCACGTCTGAGTTTCAGCCGACTCGCCTTCCGCGTCATTTAGCTTGCTGACAAATGCAGCCGAATATCTTCGCTTTCTCCAAGCTTCTGCGATATTGGCCGAAACAGACCGCGAGGAACGCCTAACTTGGTCGGTAAGTGAGTAAGTCTCCTCTTTCGGAAACTTCTTGCTAATTTCAAAGATGCGCATCGCCAACTCAATCGACTTCTTGTAGACGATCAAATCCTGATGCCGAAGGATTTTCTTTTTCATAGTGGGAGCTAAATTCCTCCTTTAAGTTTTTTTTATTCGTTTCTTGTTTTGTCTCTTGTCTCCTGTCTCCTGTCTCCCGTCTGTCTTCTAAATCCTCACCCCTCCGATCTTCTCGCGCTTCTTCTCGTTCGTAGGTTTGAGATAGGGAGCTTCGTCGTGTTCGCGCTTCGCGGTTTCGCCGGCGGAGTGCCACTTGAGCCACTCGCCCGGAGCATCAAACGTCTCGCCGCCGTGCTCGGTCAAACGCGGACGTATGCGACACATCACGGGCGTGTTCACACCGACTCCTGAGATCACGGCCTGACCTTTCGTCAACGCCGGCAATTCCGCCAACATCGCACGACCCGCTCCCTCGACCGACTGCGCGATCGTTTGTTGATCGATCGGGTTCACGATACGCATGATGATCTGCGTCATGCATTGCGATAGGACGTCCTGGTCGAGTTTGCCCGGACGTTGAGTTATCAGTCCGATACCCACGCCAAACTTCCGACCTTCGCTCAAGATCTGCTTTAGCACGTTCGTGGAAACGACATTCGCTCCCGACGGCGCAAACCGGTGAGCTTCCTCCAGCAGCGTGAACACCGGATAATCCAGGAAGTTTTCGCCCGTCGTCGCTTCACCGCGTGTTGTCATCACGCGAGCTTTATTCG
>DATEOJ010000136.1:0-17789 GCA_035274235.1 Pyrinomonadaceae bacterium | reverse complement strand
CTCTGATGGATCAAGCATAAAAACGAAACTAAGGCTTCAACCTGTACAACATCCTCGGAAACGGGATCGTCTCTCTTACGTGTTCGATGCCGCACATCCAGGCGGTGCAGCGTTCGATGCCCATGCCGAAGCCGCTGTGGGGGACGGAGCCGAAGCGGCGGAGGTCTAGATACCATTCGAACGATTCGCGCGGAAGGTTGTGAGCCTCGAGTTGCTCGATCAAGTAATCGAGCGACGCGGCACGCTCGCCGCCGCCGATGATCTCGCCGTAGCCTTCCGGCGCGAGGAGGTCGATTCCAAGCGCGTACTTCGGGTCATCTCTATCAACTTCAAAGTAGAAGCCTTTGATAGCCGCAGGGAAGTGATGGACGAAGATCGGCTGACCGAACTGGTTCGAGAGATATGTCTCGTCCGGCGCTCCGAAGTCGCCGCCCCACTCGAAGTCGTTCTCTAGTTCACCCTTGGCATGACCTTCCTTGAGAATCTCGACAGCCTTGTCGTAATGCACTCGTGGGAACGGCGCCTTGATCTGTTCGAGCTTTGTGATATCGCGTTCGAGCGTCTTCAACTCTTCCTGCCGTTCAGCCAACACACGCTCGACGACGGCGAGGATCATACCCTCGCCGAGATCCATCATGTCTTCGTAAGACGCATACGCGACCTCGGGCTCGACCATCCAGAATTCCGTCAGGTGTCGACGCGTCTTAGATTTCTCCGCACGGAACGTCGGACCAAACGCATATGACTTTCCAAACGCCGCCGCCGTCGCTTCGTTGTAGAGCTGACCCGACTGCGTTAGATATGCCTTGTCGTCGCCAAAGTAATCGACCTCGAATAGCGTTGTCGTTCCTTCGCACGCCGCGGGAGTAAAGATCGGCGTATCGGCGAGGATAAAACCGTTGCTGTCGAAATAATCGCGGACGGCCTTTATAACCGTGTGACGGATCTTCAAAACCGCATTCTGCTTCTTCGAACGGATCCAAAGATGGCGATGGTCCATCAGGAACTCAGTCCCGTGTTCCTTCGGCGTGATCGGGTAATCGTGGACGTTCTGCAGAACCTCGACATCCTTAACGTCGACCTCGACACCGATCGACGAACGATCGTCCGTCTTAACCGTTCCGTGAACGATGATCGACGACTCCTGCCCGAGAGCCTTCGCCTTCTCGAACACAGCTTCGTCGTTACCCTTGAACACGACGCACTGCACGATGCCGGTGCCGTCTCGAAGTTGGAGAAAAACGAGCTTGCCGCTCGAACGCGTGTTGTAAAGCCAGCCCTTGAGTGTGACCTCTTCGCCGACGTGGTCTTTCAGTTGATTTATATATGTCTGCTTCATTGCGGAAAAAGAAAAGGATAGTTTAGCGAACGAGCGACAACGGGCAAAATCGCTGTAGATTCTCTTTGCGTCTTAGCGGCTTCGCGTAAAAACGGGCGCTCACCAAAACTAACGCAGGTTTTCACGCAAAGCCGCTAAGACGCAAAGGAAGGCGCAGGAACTTCTTAGTTCAGTTCGATCATCCAGATATTACCGGTGGACTCGGCATACTCGTACGCGATCTTGTCGCCTAGAGGCGACCAGGCGGGATAGCGAACGTACGAACCGAGCTTGTCGAAGTGGGTGAGCTGCTTCACCTCACGCGTGGTTCGAGAAACAGAATAAACATTCCAGATCGTCCCGCGACGCCCTGCAAATATTATCCGATCACCGTCCGGAGCCCAGTCGTGGACCCAACTCAGTCCCGGCTCGTTTGTGAGCTGGATCATCTCTCCACCTTCCGCCGGGATGTAAGCAACATGGGTGTCCGCACCGCGTCTGATCTGGAACGCGATCCACTTGCCATCATGCGACACCGCCGGAAAGCCGGCCAGCTCTTTGTCGAAGGTTAGCTGTTTCGCTTCACCACCCTCGACTGAGATCTGCCAGAGATTGATCGTACCGGAACGTTTCGAATTAAATATCAGCGACTTCCCATCGACTGATAGACGTGCATTGAAAACTTCGTTGTCGTCGAAACTAAATAGCTTCCGTTCCACCGAACCATCCGCACTGGCAAACCAATACTCCGACCGCTCGCCGCGAGGCACCGAGAACCCGACGCGATCCCCACCCGGAAACCACGACGGGTTGAATCCCATGATGGTCGTGATCTGGCGGTCGTTGGTACCGTCGGTATTCATCACCTTAATATTCGCGGATGTTCCTGTGGTGTACTCCTGATACGCGATCAATTTGCCATCCGGGGAAAACGCCGGGGACACAGCTCTCGAGTCGGCGGCTCTTGTTAATTGCTTCGGCTCGGAGGTTGTGCCGTCGGCTGCAATTTCCGTCAGGTTCAGGTTGCTTGTCGTGTTGATCGCCGAGTAAATAAGCCGCTTGCCATCGGGGCTCACGGCAAGGAGTCTTAGTCTGGCGGCCGATGCGTCGAAAATTTTCGTCGGCTCGGAGGTCGCAAAGCCGTTGGAATCGATGCTTACGGTCTTGATCGAAAGCCCCATGTCAGCGATGTAGAAGATGGAACGTCCGTCGCGGGTATAGACCGCGTCCGACGCCGTTACCCACCGGTCCCCATCAAACGAGTATGCGTGTGGAAGAATTGGTCGCAGGTCCGAGCCGTCGATGGCGATCGACCAAATATTCGACGCAGCCCAATCGTTCGTATCGAACATGATCCGCTTTCCATCGGGTGACCATTCCGGCGAACCATGGCCCCCCGGCGGAGATCCGATCGCCGTCAGTTGTCGCGCGTCGCCCAGGCCATCGGCAGCAACAAGCCAAAGTGTGGATGGAGGCATCGCATTACGGGCACCGGAGCCGAGGTCGGTAATCGGATCCGACTGGAATACGATCGTGGTGCCGTCCGGAGACCAGGACGGATGCGAGCCAAAATCCGTCAATCGTTTGGGAGTGCCGCCCGTTGACGGGATCACCCAAACCCCGCCGCGGACTACAGAGTTGTAAGCGATGCGAGATCCGTCCGGCGAGAATGCCGGCTGAAAGTTTTGATTACCATCCGACGTTAGCTGTATCTCACCGGCTCCAGGAATCAACTGCCGGACGAAAATCTCGAACGCGCCTGTTTTGTTGGAGGCGAACGCCAAGGTAGTCCCATTCGGCGCAAATGCCGGATAGAGATCGAGACCTGTGAATGAGGTTATCTGTCGAGTCCGGGCGACAGTCGGAACCGGTCCGGCCCTAGCCGTGAGATAAAAATAAGTGCCTATAGCGGCAAAGAGCACGAGGAGCCCGGCAGCTGCCGGGAATAACCACGGTCTTGAAACGCTTTCGACCCGAACCGGCGGTTCGTCAACTACCCTCGCTTTCGAGGGCTCGTCGCCGTTCTGCGCACCAATGATCCCATCCTCTTCGATTACTTCAGGGACAAACCGGTAACCCGTTCCCGGAACAGTGACGATGTAGCGGTGGGCCCGAGCATCTTCTCCAAGGGCTTTCCTCAATACCGCGACGTTCTGCGTCAGATTCGACTCTTCAACGAAGCTGTCGGCCCAAATCGCGCTCATCAGCTCATCCTTGCTTATCGTCTCTCCAGGCCTTTGAACAAACGCCAGCAGCGTATCCAGCACCCGAGGCGTTAGCGGGATTACCTCGTCCCCCCTGGAAAGCAAACGAGTATTCGGATTAAGTACAAAATCGTCGAATCGGTAAACCGTTGAATTGCTTTCCGAAACTGCCATTTTTAGAAACTCTTACAAACTCTTAGCACGATATTTAGGACTTTTATCGACCCGTGGTGCGAATGTCGAACCGTCGAGGGGCACCGTCCCATCGCCGCAATAAAACAAAGGAGAACACTGATCATGAAAAATTATATCGCAACCACGATCGCCGCGACCGGCCTGATCGTTTTCATATTTGGGATGGGATGCTCCGCACAATCCGTCAGACGCCTAACCGCCAATATCCCGTTCGACTTTTATGTCGGCGAGGAAAAGATGCCGAGCGGTCGGTACGAGTTTGAAACTACGATGCGTCAAACGACGGCGGGTGGCCTGATTGTCCGACCGGTCGTTAAGCCGGCAAGGAAGTCCGTCCTTGTACCGGCGTTCGGACAACCTTCAAAAGCGACCGACGAGCCGATCCTGACGTTCAACCAATACGGGTCGGTACATTTTCTATCACGGGTTAATCTGGTCGCCGACGAGGTGATGTTCAGGATCCGCAAGACGGCCACTGAAGAGCGTGTCGCGAAGGAGTTGCATCTGATGGCGGTCCCGGTCACCGTTCGGCAGGCTGTCGCGGCTAAGCGATGATTGATCTTCTCTGCGTGCTTCGCGGGCTCTGCGTGAAATCAGCTCTATCTTTACTCACAAATCTGATCTCACGCAAAGCTCGCAAAGACCGCAGAGAAGTTTGACAACCTCTTTCCCGAAAACCAGACTAAACCCTGGTGGCTGAAGATAAACCGAAAAAGAAGGTTAACTATTCCAGCGCATGGGCGGAGGCACGGAAGATCGTCTGGAACGCGCGGTGGCGATTAGCCTTCGGCAGCGTTCTGATGCTGATCTCACGACTGGCCGGGATGGTCTTGCCGGCGTCGACCAAGTACATCGGCGATGAAGTCTTCACCAATCGCAATTACGGGTTGATCAAATGGATCGCTCTCGCGATCGGGATCTCGACGCTAGTCCAAGGCGTAACCTCGTTCGCACTTTCACAGATCCTGGGCGTCGCTGCTCAGCTCGCGATCACGAATATGCGAATGCGCGTGCAGCGTCACATCGAGCGTCTGCCGATCGCGTACTTTGATTCGACCCAAACCGGTCAGCTGATCTCGCGGATCATGAACGACGCCGAGGGCATTCGCAATCTCGTCGGGACGGGTCTCGGACAAATTCTCGGAAGCGTCGTCACGGCGGTCATCGCTGTCGGCGTCCTCTTCTATCTCAATTGGCAACTGACTCTCGCGACGATCGTCGTTCTGCTCGTCTTCGGTGGCGCATTGCTGTATGCGTTCAAAGTGCTTCGTCCTGTCTTTCGGGAACGTGGTGTTATCACGGCGGAAGTTACCGGTCGACTCGGCGAAAGTCTCGGCGGGATCCGGATCGTAAAGGCTTACACCGCGGAGAAACGGGAAGAACTGTCGTTTACACGCGGTGCTCATCGCCTCTTCCGAAACATTGCAAAAACGATCACCGGTGTTTCGGCGATCAGTTCGTTCTCGTCGGTGATCATCGGCGCCGTCGCTGTCGTTATGATCGTTATCGGTGGAAACGCCGTGCAGACCGGGACGATGACTCTGGGCGATTTCCTGATGTACATCTCGTTTACGTTCCTGCTCGCGATGCCGATCATCGAGCTGACTTCGATCGGTACTCAGATAACGGAGGCCCTCGCCGGTCTCGATCGAATCCGCGAGGTCATGGGAATGCATACCGAGGATGAGGAGGACGCATCGCGACACGCGATCCCCACGATCCGCGGCGAGATCGAGTTCGAGGACGTCGAGTTTGAATACGAACCGGACGTGCCGGTCTTGAAAGGCGTTTCGTTTCACGCCGCCGCCGGTGCGACGACAGCACTGGTCGGTTCCAGCGGTTCGGGCAAGTCCACGATACTAAGCCTCGTGTTGAATTTCATCCAGCCGACAAAAGGAGTGATAAAGGTCGACGGCAAGGATCTGCAGTCGGTCCGGCTTCGCGATTATCGAAGTCATCTCGGCGTCGTACTCCAGGACAATTTTCTTTTCGATGGCACCATCCTCGACAACATTCGCTTCTCGAATCCCGAGTCGGATCTCGACGACATCAAGAGTGTTTGCAAGATCGCGAACGCCGACGAATTTATCGAGAAGTTTCCGAACGGATACGACACCATTGTCGGTGAACGCGGCGTGAAATTGTCCGGTGGTCAGAGACAGCGGATCGCGATCGCTCGAGCCCTGCTCGCTAATCCGCGAGTGCTGATTTTGGATGAAGCGACGTCATCGCTCGATTCGGAAAGTGAAGCACTTATTCAGGAAGGATTGAATCGTCTGAGAGCGGGTCGGACGACGTTCGTCATTGCGCACAGGCTGTCGACGATCCGCAGCGCCGATCAGATCCTTGTCGTCGAGGCAGGTGAGATTCTCGAACGCGGAACCCATGAAGAGCTGATCGCGCTAAACGGTCGGTACAAACAGCTCTACGACAAGCAGTATCGCTTCGAGCAGAATCTATTCGTAAATCCCGGCGAGGAGCTGACCGGAAAACCCGAAGCTCTCGCACAGTCGAAGCTCTAGAGGTTTACTTCTCGACGAGTGACGATCAAAAAGTAGCTACCGGTGACCGGCCCATCGAGTTCGTTCACCGCCGTCGCCGGCAAGATCGCGAAAACTTCCCAGCCCTCTTTAACGCTCTCCAGCATGACCTCAAGCTTGGTCGCTTCGACGCGGGTGATCTCCCAGTTGTACATAGAGCCTCCTTTTCGGCAGTTGTTTGTTATTCCAGTTCTCGCCCTACAACCTCGTGGAGGTGAGGTAACTGATGCAGGTTGGCGAGAGCTCTCTCGACGATCTGAAACATCGGACGAATGAACGGCACGAAGTAAGTCTTACCGCGGTTGACGGACTGAAAAGAAAAAGTGCCGATAGCTTTGAGACAGCGCTGGATGGTCTGAAGTCGAAACTCGTCGGCGAACTTTTGCTCATCAATCGGCTCGAGGCCGAGATTCTCACGTTCCGCTAAAAAGAACCGGCGTTTTTCGGCGAGCCATTTGGCGGTCGGCGGTTCTGTCACGCGATCGAGCAGAAGGGAAACAAGGTCGTACGCGACGCTTCCGATACGCGCGTCCTGATGATCGATGATGCGGAGCCGATCCTGGCCGTCGAGCATCAAGTTCGCCGCATGGAAGTCGCGGTGACACAACACAGTCGCTCGGGACTCTAGTTCGCGAGAGAGCTCGACGAACTCTGCGGCCAGAGCTGCATCGACCTCCGCCGAGAGTGGCTGATTCTTGTAGGTCGTAAAATAGTGCGTCTTGAAGAAGTCGAGCTCCCAAGAAAGCTTTTCCGTGTCGAAGCGCAGACGCGACGCGACCGAATTCATTTCGAACGCAGTCTTCGTCGCCGCTTGTATCCGCGGGATCAGCGAAACGGCGTCGAGTATCAAGCGATCGCGGGTTTCCTCGTCCGCTTCAAGAAGAAGATCTCGAAGGATCCCGTCGCCCATGTCCTCCTGAACGATCACGCCGAGCGTTTCATCGAAGTCGTAAATTTTCGCAACGGGTAATCCGACCCGTGTGAAAAGATTCGTCACGTCCAGGTAACTCTGTTCCGACTCGACGAACGCTTCCGGATAAACGCATGCGATCGCGGTACTCTCATTCCAGCCGATCCGGAAATATTCGCGCGTCGATGCGTCCTGCGTGAGTTGGACGGCCGCTGTATCGCGTCCTCTCACACTTAGAAATTGTTCTAGTCGTTCTTGGAAGTCGGACATAAGTGGCGAGGGTCAGTTCAGGGGGACGATGTAGTTCTCACCTTGGATATAACCCTTGAGCGCTTTTTCGGGAATCTCTTCGCAATTCCGGACCATATCGGCACGCACGATCGCGGCATTCTCAAAATGCTCGCCGCTTTCTATCGACACTCCGTCGGCGATGATCGTTCGGTACAAGCTCGCTCCATCGGCGACCGACACGTCATCCCAGATTACTGAATCGCGGATCGCTGCCCCCGGTTCTATACGACAATTTTCGCCGGTGAAAACGTCCGTTCCGTTCATCATCGCGAGCGAGATATCGAGATAGCGCGGAATAGTCGAGAGCTCGTACCAATTGCCGTCGGTAACGTGTGCGGCGATACGGTCGCCTCTCTCGATAGCCGGGCGGTAGACGTGAGGGACAGTGTCTGAATAGACGCCCGGCTCAATGTAATCAAAAACGCGTGGATCCAGTATGTGAATGCCGGTAAACATCAACGGCGTTACGATCTCGTGTTCCGTATCCCGGATCTCATCTTCCGTGAGAGGCTTCGCCATTTCGCCAAAGCCAGTAACAAGACCGTCCTGCGTTTCGACGATCGTAAACTTTTCGCGCTTCACGTTGGGAATAAGAACGAGCGTTGCCAGAGCGTTGGCTCGTTTGTGTGTCTCGACGGCGGCCGCGATATCGATGTCGCTGATGATCTTTCCGTTGACGATCAGAAACGGCTCGTCTTTTAAGAGGTCCTTTGCGTTATCGAGAGCTCCGGCCGTACCAAGGATGTTCGGCTCCTCGATCGTATAGTCGATATGGACGCCGAAATCGGATCCGTCACCGAGAGCTTGGCGGACCGAGTCAGGTTGATGATGAAGATTGACGATGAATTCCTTGAATCCGAAGCGAGCAATGTACTCAGCGACGTACCCAACCAGCGGTTTTCCCAGAAAGGGAATGGCCGGCTTCGTGCGATCAATGGTCAAAGGGAAGAGCCGCGTCCCGAAGCCTGCGGCCAAAATCATCGCTTTCATAGACGATACAAAACAAAATTCACTTTAGAGTAACACGCACGCATTTCCAAACGAGTGCTCGAAAGAAAAGGCTGCGATCAAACCAATCGCAGCCTTTGTTATTCACGACCGAGCTCTAAGAGATCAGTGCGAGTTAGAAGACGCGACTGGATAATCGCCGGCAGCGCCAAACTGAACGGTCGAAACCGCGCCCGAACCAGTCGATCGAACCCAGAAGGTCCCGTTTCTCCAGATCGCGGCGTCGGTGAGTCCATCACCGTCATAGTCACCTTGCGTTAAGTAGTCGCTCGCCGCTGCACCAAACGTGATCGGCACAAAGTTCCACCCGGGGGTTCCACTCGGTTCGTAATACCAGGTGATAACACCCGAAGCCAAGCGTGCCGTCGCGATGTCGTCTTTGCCGTCACCATCCCAATCACCAGGGACTATAAAGTCCGTGGGGAGTCCGAACGGAATAATATCGCCAGGCGATGCACTCAAGCTACGCCAGAACCAGGCCTGCCCGTTACCGTTGTCTCGTTGAATCACATAGTCAGCAATACCGTCACCGTCATAATCGCCCGGTGCCGGGGAGTCGCCCGCTATGCCCCATGGCACATAATGAACAGTTCCACCGGGGGTGGTCGAAGACCGCCAGAACCAGGTGCTCTGCTGACCGGCATTCAGACCCGTTCGGTAAACCGCCCAATCGGTCTTGCCGTCGCCGTCGTAATCCTGCAGTACGCTGGGATCATCTCCGTCCTGACCAAAAGGCTCGATCACTGCGGTGAATGTGGAGCTCTTGAGTGCGTAGAATGTAGCCGAGCCCGCCGGACCCGGACGCCACACAATGAGATCGTCACTGTTGTCGTCATCAACATTGCCGTTGAGGAACCAGTCCGTCGAAAGACCCCAATCCTTCACACCGGTTGTACCGGTACCGCTCAGGGTGTAGAACCACCGAGCCTGTCCGCCGGGACCTCCGCCGAGATTTCTGACGACAACAAAATCAGTTTTTCCATCGCCGTTGTAATCGAACGGTGCATCAGCGGTCGGAACGGTTGGTGCGGTACCGATCGTCAGATTCGCAGATGCGATCGAACCAACATCGGTAGCCGCCGCATCGCGGAACGTCAGCGTCCAGGTTCCGTTCGCGCTCGCAGGTGTTATCCCCGCAAAGGTAGCATTCAAACTTGTCACGGGCGGCGGATTGACTTGCCCGGTCTGACCCGGACCGACGCTCCGATAGGTTCCGGTAGCAACGTTACAAGCGTTATCGCAAGGCGCTCCCGTGGCGACTGTCCAGATGTTCGAGGTCGAGGCTGCGTCGCTGAACGCATACACGCCAAGGTAGTTCGAGTTATCGCCGAACCCGCCAACGGCCGTCACGCCGACGCGACTCGCGAGCGAGATACTCGGACTGCCGCCCGGTGCTGCAAGTATCATTTCGACGTCACCGATAAATGTATGGGCGATATCAAAGTCGACCGAAACGGTTGTTACGTTTCCGGTTAATCCTGAAACAGCAAAATTGATCGTCCGAGGCGCTCCAAATTGCGGCGGAACACCTGAGGTTCCGTCGGGAATGGCTCCGGTGTTTGTGCCGACAAAGCTGGCTGTCGGAGTAACACCCACGGCCCCCGCGGAAGTGCTCGCGTCCGCTGAGTTAGATTGCGCGATGATGACGAGGCCGATGGCGACCATGCACAGAATGGTCATCGACAAGATCAACTTCCGGGCGGACACAAAGCGACCGGTCCAGTTCATAATCGTTACCTCTCCTCAAGAATCTTCAATGGAATTGAATGATTGTTATTGAAATCGATACCGTGGTTCCGCTTAAGAGAAAAGATCAATCAAGCAAACGATAAGCAGAATGGTGTGAACAATTTATCCGTATACCGCGCCCGTTGTCAAGAAAGTTGCGATAAACACGGGGTGACGATGAGCTCAGGTGGAATCGTTGCGTTGCTGCAGTCTAGATTCTCCGGCGTTAGCGTTTGACAATCTTTTGTCTAAGCGTCGAATATTTGCGGGTGGATCGAAACGTAATTGACCGGAACGACCGGCGCGAGATCGTCGGGTGGATGTTCTACGACTGGGCGAACTCCGCCTTCTTCACGGTCGTGATCGGAGTCCTCATCGGTCCGTACCTACTTAGTCTCGCGGAGAAGGCGGTCGGTGAAAACGGCGTCATCCTCGATCTCGGACTGTTCAATGTGACACCGAAGGGACTGCCCTCCTTCTGCACCGCGGTTTCGGTGATCGCGATGGTCGTCTTCCTGCCTGTTCTCGGAGCGATCGCCGACTATACGCATCTCAAGAAGTCGCTAATGGCGGTGTTCTGTTACGTGGGCGTACTAGCCGGCTCGCTGCTGTTCTTCGTTACGGAGTCTTATATCGCGTGTAGTCTGCTGTTCATCGTCAGCAGCATGAGCTTCGCTGCGTCGAATGTTTTTTACAACGCGTTCCTCATCGACATCACGACAGAGGACCAACGAGATAAGGTGTCGAGCTATGGCTACGGTTTCGGATACCTCAGCGGCTTCCTGATCCTCGTCCTAAACTTGCTCTTCCTAAACTATGCCGAGCAATGGTTCGGGATCTCGACCGGTCTTGCCGTGAGGATCTCGTTCTTGTTCGCGTCTCTATGGTGGGGAGCGTTCGCGATTTTAACGTTCGTCAGATTGAAAACTCGTCAGGCAGACAAAGCTGTTCCGGAGAACAAGAACCTTGTCACGGTGGGATTTTCAGAACTGTGGGTGACACTCAAAGAGCTTCGCCGTCTTCGGTACACGATGCTGTTTTTGATCGCGTACCTTTTCTACAACGACGGTATTCAAACTGTGATCCTCCAATCGTCGGTGTTCATCTCGTACGAGTTGTTCACAGCGAAGGGACTAGAGACAGACAACTCATTCCTGATAATCATTTTTGGTATTGCACAGATCTCCGCGTTCGTCGGTGCCTTGACGTTCGAACGGATCGCGCGAGTGCTGGGCGCGAAGCGAACGATCATCCTCGCCTTGGTGATCTGGTGCGGCATCGTCATCTATGCATACGCATTCTTTGCGACGGCGACACAGGCGTACATACTCGGCGGCTGCATCGGTCTCGTCCTCGGTGCGGCGCAAGCACTTTCACGATCTCTGTATTCACAAATGATTCCCGCGGGACGCGAGTCGTCGTTCTTCGGGCTCTACGAGATCTCCGAGAAGGGAACGTCGTGGATGGGTCAGTTGATGTTTACCATCATTGTCGGTGCGACCGGTTCGTTCCGACATGCGATACTCGGACTCATCGTGTTCTTCATCGTCGGCAGCCTGATCCTCCTCATGACCGATACGACCAAGGCGATACATGAGGCGGGGAACATCACACCTGAAGAGGCGACGGAAGCTTAGCCGCATTTACGCGCCACCGACTCCTACTCTATACTCAGTAAAGTTCACAACTACTTAAGGCGGACTTGAAATCTCATGATCGGAAGCTCGGACGACAGGATCGTTACCATCTTCGGCGGATCGAAGTGTGGTCATGATTCAGATGAATATCGCGACGCTCGTGAAATAGGGGCCCGGCTCGCGGAAGCCGGATTTACTATCTGCACCGGCGGCTATCTCGGAGTGATGGAAGCGGCGTCGCGAGGCGCACGCGAGGCTGGAGGACGGGTCTTCGGGATCGTCATGAACCAGTTCAAGTCCGAGCCCAACCGGTACCTTACCGACAAGGTCGCGACGAATCATTTTTACGAACGCCTTCAAAACTTGATCACGCGATCGGTCGGATTCGTTGCCTTCCGTGGCGGCATGGGAACCGTAACCGAGGTCTCGCTGGTCTGGAACAAACTCGCGACCCGGGTACTTGATCCGCGTCCGATGGTCCTTGTCGGCGATTGCTGGCGTGACGTGGTGGATAGTTGGAAAAAGTTCCTCGTGGTATCTGACGACGACCTGGCCCTCTTAAACTTCGCACACAACGCCGAGGACGCCGCAAAGATCATCATCGAAAAATCTCAGGGGGTTGTAGTACAGCACTGATGAATTGCCCGAAATGTAACGCGCCATTGTTGCCCGATGCAAGATTCTGCGGATCGTGCGGAACTACGATACAACCTTCGCAACCAGCGGCCGCTCCTCCGCCGCCACCACCACCACCACCGAGCGCTCCGCCGCCGTCGCAAACAACCGGTGGTGCCTTTCGCTTTGATACCGACGGACGCGGACAAGGTCGCGGTTATACATGGGCGATCGAGCACCAGGGTTCATTTGCTCTCGCGGTGATCAAGCTGCAGCCCGAGCAGGCCATTCATGCGGAAGCGGGTGCTATGGTGTCGATGTCGGCGAATGTAGACCTTCATTCAGAAATGAAAGGCGGGGTTTTTGGTGCGCTGAAACGCGCGGTCGGTGGCGAATCCGCGTTTGTCTCGACGTTCACCGCTAAGGGTGGTCCCGGTGAAGTGACCTTTGCACCGGGTGCTCCGGGCGACATCGCCGGAATCGAGATGCAGGGTCAGACATTCATGGTTCAGTCGAGTTCGTATCTCGCGGGTGATATGTCGCTGCAGGTCGACACAAAGTTCGGCGGTGCGAAATCCTTCTTCGGCGGCGAGGGTTTGTTCGTCCTGCAGGTCACGGGAACGGGGCTGTTGCTCGTCTCTTCCTTCGGAGCGATACATCGCCGAACGCTGCGCCCTGGTGAGATGTACGTCGTCGACACGGGGCACCTCGTCGCATGGGAAGGCCACATGCAATACAATCTTCGTAAGGCGGCGAAAAGCGGATTCTTTAGGAGCTTGTTAAGCGGCGAGGGACTCGTCGCGGAGTTCCAGGGGCCGGGAGAGTTGCTAATCCAGACGCGTAATCTCGCTGCGTTCGCCGGACTACTGAAACCCTTCTTCCCGTCGCAGGGCGGTGGAGGCGGATTTAGTTTCGGTGACTAAACGACTAGTCGAACGCTTTGCGCGTTTGTACTCCTCATGCAGGTGCCAGAGTTGAAAAAAACAACGGACACCGACCGCAACGGCGGCGAAGTTCGGCTTAAGGCCCGTCCTGTCTCACGCGGTGTCGCGATCGGACGCATCGTTTTACTCCACGGAAATACACGTCAGTTCTTCCGGCTCGATATCGAACCGTCCGCGGTCGAAAGCGAACAACGTCGCGCCCGTGCGGCGTTTCGCCTCGCCCGGCGTCAACTCAACAGACTCCAAAACGAACCCGCCGCCGCGTCGGCACCCGGTATTTTTGAAGCACAGCGTTCGATGATCGAAGATTCGTCGATGCTCTCGAAAGTCGAGGAAGCGATCGCGACTAAGCGCGTAAACGCGGAGTGGGCGGTAAAGGAAGTCACCGACGCATACGTCACCCAGTACCGATCGATACCGGACCCGCATCTCCGAGATCGGTATATCGATGTTGAAGATGTCGCGGAACGCATCCAGAACGCGCTCGGCGGAGGGGAACGAAGTGCACCGCCGCCAAAAGACTCGATCATCGTTGCGAAGGAGTTGATGCCTTCGACGCTTGCTGAAGAGTTTGGCGGTCTTCCGACAGCGGTCATCACGGAGCACGGCGGTTGGACGTCTCACACATTTATCCTCGCACGCGAACTTAATCTGCCGGCCGTTACCGGTGTACGCAAGCTGCTCCGCCGCGTTAGCAGCGGCGACATGGCGATCGTCGACGGCTACAACGGCCGCGTGATCTTAAATCCGACCAACGAAACTCTCGATCGGTATCGCATTCCCGCGGCGCAGTTCAAACAACTGAACTACAACGATGTAACCGTTTCCGAATCCGAGACACGCACTCTCGATGGTCGAGAGGTGATCCTTCGTGCGAATGTCGACATTCCCGAGATCTATCACAAGGCTAAAAGATACGGCGCACGCGGGATCGGACTTTATCGTTCGGAGTTTCTTTTCAATCCGTTGAAAGGCTATCCGACCGAGAACCACCAATTCGAGGCGTACCACGAGATCGCGAAGTTCGCTGGTGAGGATGGCGTGAAGATCCGGACCTTCGACATCGGTCCGGAGAAGGTCTACGGTCCGAGCAATAGCCGTGAAAAGAATCCGGCGTTAGGATTGCGGGCGATCCGCTTGAGTTTGTCGAACGTGAGACAGTTCCGCACCCAGATCCGTGCATTGCTCCGAGCTTCCCACCAAACAAAACTCGATATTGTCATTCCCATGGTCGCCGGCGTAAGGGAGATACTCGAGGTTCGGGAGATCGTCGAGAAGGAGCGGGAATCGCTCGTCGCAAAAGGATTCGCTGTTGGCGAACCGAGGGTCGGTGCGATGATCGAGGTCCCCTCGGCCGTCCTGTTAATCGACGAGCTTGTTAAGGAATCCGACTTTTTCTGCCTCGGCACGAATGATCTCGTCCAGTACCTCCTTGCGGTCGACCGCGATAACGAAGCGGTCGCCGGCTGGTTCCGAACTCTTCATCCCGCGGTGCTTCGCGCGATAAGGTCCGCGATCGAGGCGACGACCCGCGCCGGGAAACCACTGGTTGTCTGTGGTGAAATGGCCGGCTCGCCCTACTATTTGCCGCTATTGGTCGGGATGGGAGCGACGGAGCTGAGCATGAATGTAAACTCTCTGCTGCGAGTGAGAAAGATCGTCTCAGGTATAGCGTACGGTGAGGCTCAACAACTCGCACGCGAGATCGAAACCTGCCGCACATCGGACCACGCTGAAGCCGTTGTCGATCGGCATATCAAGGAAAAATGGTCCCATCTTATTCAGCCCGACCGTGCAAAACACCTTCGTCGCTAGCCCCGAATATGGGTGCAATAACGATTTTCGCCGTTCAACATTTTTTGCTATACTGTCACGGCCTCGCAATGGAGCAGGCTGGGCAGTCGCCCCGATTCGTCGGGGAGGAAAGTCCGAACACCATAGGGCAACGAGCCGGATAACGTCCGGGTCCCGATTTATCGGGAACGACAAGTGCAACAGAGAATATTCCAGCCCCGACTTGTCGGGGTGATGGGTGAAAAGGTGAGGTAAGAGCTCACCGGCGCGACTGGTAACAGCTGCGGCCAGGTAAACTCCTCGTGGTGCAAGACCAAATAGGGAAACGCGTTTGAGCTGCCCGCTCAGTGCCGGCCTTCGGGCCGACGGCGTTTCCGGGTAGGTCGCTCGACCCCGTCGGTAACGTCGGGGCTAGATGAATGATTGCCGTCCCGACTTGTCGGGATTACAAAATTCGGCTTACAGGCCGCTCCATTGCACAAGGCATTTCGCCCTAACGATTTCGAAAAAAGGAGAACCCCAAGCATGGCAAACCGCAAAGGTGTGTTTATCGGCGCGTATGTTCCGAACGAGCTAAAGGAGTCGCTCCGACGCCGCGCGGCGGCTGAGCATCGGACGCTCTCGCAGGAGATCACACGAATTCTTGTCGAAGCCGTACACGGCAAAGGTTTGCCGGCAGGAAGTGTCGATCGTCGTCAGAATACGACCATCCCGCGAAGACGTTCGACTGATCCTCCGACGCGTCGTCGTGCGGAAGATCTTCCTTACATTCCGAATAAGAAATAGTTCGGCATCGGAGAAATCTGAGAACGCTGTACGTCTTATCCGACGTGCGGCGTTTTCTCGTTTAGGCGAAGCGTTTGCTAAGATTCATCTAAATGAACGGTCGAACGATACCGATGTTGATTGCCGCTTGTCTCGCCGGCCTGGTCGCGGGGTTTCTGCTTGCGAATGCGGTGAACCGAAATGAGATCGCAACACTTCGCGCCGAGACCGAGCAGTTGAGAAAGGGTGGAGCGACGGTCGCATCGGGTCAATCTAACACGAGCACGACTCTCAGCGACGAAGAGATCAATACGACCATCCAGCGCGCGGATCAGAACCCTACGGACTTTCAGACACAGAGAAGTCACGGTATTGCTCTCTACAAGTACGGAGCGATGAAGCAGGACGTGAGATTGCTCGGACAGTCGGTCCGGATTTTGGACCGTGCGATGAGTTTGAAACCCGACGACTACGACGTAACCATCACGCTCGGGAACGCGCATTTCGATATCGGATATTTTTCGAAGGACAACGAGGCACTCAAAAAGGCACGCGAGATCTACGCAAAAGGACTCGCTGTGAAACCGGGTGACGTCGATGTGCAGACGGATGTCGGGCTTACATACTTTCTCGAGACGCCGCCTAACCTTGGGATGGCCGAGCGTGAGTTCAAGAAGTCGCTCGATACAAATCCGAAGCACGAGAAGACGCTGCAGTTGATGATCCAGACACTCGCCAAGCAGTCGAAAGCGTCCGAGGCGAACGAATATCTCGAAACACTTCGCAATCTCAATCCGAGTAGTCCGGCAATCGCGGAGTTGAGCGACATGATCGCTAATCCAAAGACATCCGAATAAAAGAAGCGTTCGTGAACCTGGTCATGATCGGCATTCTGCGACTCACGGCCGTGTGTTACCGAATACAGATCGCAGACCGGATTCAAAAAGAGCGTTGTTGCCGACCGGCAGACAACGCTCTTTTTTGCTACATCAATCTGAAGGTTTGCCCGTGCCGACTTGCACGCTCATGCCCGATGCTGTTGCGGCAACGGCGAACCAGATGACCGCGTATCGACGGGAACGGTCGCGATTATCCGGGTGCCGCTCCCCGGATGAGATTGTATCGAAAGCTTCCCGTTCACCAGACGTATCCGCTCTCGTATACTCGTCAGCCCGAGGGATCTTTTTGCGGCTGCTTCGTGCGGGTCAAAACCGACACCGGCATCCGAAACCACCAGCCGCAGCTCGCCTTTATCCATCGTTACCTCTACTCGCGCCGAGGTTGCCTCACTGTGCTTCACAACATTTGTAAGCGACTCCTGAATGATGCGATAGATGCAAACCGATACGTCATCCGGAAGCATGTCAGGTACTCCAATCTCCTCAAATTCGACGTCAATGCCATTGGCCGTACCGAAGTGGGCGCAGAAACTGCGCGCCGCGGATACAAACCCGAGCTGATGCAGAGTAGCGGGGTGCAGTTCGTGAGAGATTCGATGTATATCCTCCGAGAGATCTTTTACCCGGCCGGAAAGTTTGTCCAGCGGTTCGGCGACGACATTATCCGGCAAGCCTCGCTTAAAGATCTCCAGTTCGATCGAGAACAAGGCGAGCATTTGGGAAACATTGTCGTGCAGTTCCCGGGCAAGCCGAACGCGTTCTTCTTCCTGGGCGTTAATAAGGCGCCCGCTTAGCTGCAGGTTTATAGTTTCAGCTTCTCGCCGACGGATCTGTACCACGATGAGCCCGCCGATAAGAAGCCCCTCAACAATGATCGCTCCGACGAGACCGATGATGTACCACCTGTACTCTTCAAAAACATTAGGCGATTTGAATTTTAC
>DATEOJ010000135.1:0-5768 GCA_035274235.1 Pyrinomonadaceae bacterium | reverse complement strand
AATCGCCGCCGAGGCCTTTAACAGGTTCGGCGGTTTTGACACGTGGGTGAACAACGCAGGGGTCTCAGTCTACGGAAAACTTGAAGACGTTTCGATCGACGATATGCGACAAGTCTTCGAAACAAATTTTTGGGGCGTGGTGCACGGGTCGCTTGTGGCTGCGACTCACTTAAAGGTAACCGGCGGTGCTTTGATCAACGTCGGGAGCACCCTGTCGGATCGCGCGATACCGATACAGGGTATCTACTGCGCGTCGAAGCACGCGGTGCAGGGTTTTACGGACGCGTTTCGTATGGAGCTGGAGGCGGACGACGCGCCGATCTCGGTAACGCTGATCAAGCCAAGCTCGATCAACACGCCATACAAAGAACACGCGAAAAACTATCTCGAGTATGAGCCGGTAAACCCACCGCCGGTTTACGCGCCGGAGACGGTCGCGGAAACAATTCTGTTCTGCGCGGAGAATCCGACGCGCGATGCGTTCGTTGGTGGCGGCGGAAAGGCGTTGTCGGTTCTGCATAAGTACGCGCCACGACTCACGGACATGTACATGGAGTCGATGATGATCGACGGGCAGAAGTCGGACGAACCAGCCGATCATCGACCCGACGACAGTCTTTACAAATCCCGCGACTCGAGTCTTCGCGAACGCGGTGAGTACGACGGCCATGTCTCGGAAAGCAGTCTATATACGAAGGCGAGTCTGCATCCATTACTGACGGGTGCGGCGGTCGCATTGGGTGCGGCGGGACTGGCGTACTCAGTTTACGCGGCGACAAATTCTCGGTCTGAATAGCAAGCTCTCTCCCTTGCGGGTTATCAAGCCGCAGATTACGCAGATGACGCAGATATAAAACCGATCTAGCTTTGATCTGCGTTATCTGCGTAATCTGCGGCTAACTATCTCTGCATACCCGGTGCGGGCCCTACTTCTGGCGCTCCTTGACAAAATTTCCAAAGTCATTCGTTATACATAAAGTGATTCCGATAACTGAAAGCGATAACCCGAACACCTCGGAAATTGATCGTGTGTCTACCATCGAGGCCGTTCGGCTGATCAATAACGAGGACCAACTCGTCGCGGCTGCGATCGAGAAAGTATTGCCGGATGTTGCGGTTGCGACCGACAAGATCGTCGAGCGGTTGCAGGATGGCGGACGTCTTTTTTATATCGGCACCGGCACGAGCGGACGGCTCGGTGTGCTCGACGCCTCGGAGATCCCGCCGACATACGGGGTGAGTTACGACTTGGTACAAGGCATCATCGCCGGAGGGTACGACGCACTCTATAAAGCGACCGAATCGAGCGAGGACAACAAGGAACAAGGAGCGGAAGATCTCAAGGCTCGCGGTCTAACGGCGAAGGACGCCGTCATCGGTATCGCCGCGTCGGGCCGCACGCCTTATACGATCGGCGCCGTGAAGTACGCACGCTCACTCGGTTGCTTTACGGCGTGCATTGTTTGCAATCCCGACTCGAAGATAAAAGAGGAAGTCGATGTCGCTATCGTACCGATCGTCGGACCCGAAGCGATCACCGGTTCGACCCGGATGAAAGCGGGCACTGCGCAGAAACTTATTCTCAACATGATCTCGACGATCGCGATGATCCGCCTCGGATACGTCCGCGGCAATCATATGACGAACATGAAAGCGTCGAATGAGAAGCTGCAAGATCGGGCCGTGCGCATAGTGATGGATGAGGTCGGCATCGATCGCGGGGCTGCCGAGAAGCTAATGGAAGACGCGGGTGGTGATTTGAGAGTCGCGCTGGTGATGCAACAAGCGTCGGTGAAGGCAGACGATGCGAGGTCGGCCCTCGAACGAAACGGTCATGTCGTCGAACGCGCTATCGCGAGTGTTGAGGCGGGTAAATAGCGGGCGCGAACCACATTTGCAAGTCCGGAAGGGCGGCTTGCCCCCGCTATTACATTCATCAGATCTGACTTTTGCGAATTAGCTTGGGACAACACAAGCGGGGGCAAGCCACCCTTCCGGACTTGCAAATGTGGTTCGCGCCTGATGTAACACTTGCGAATGTGGTTCGCGCCTGATGTAACACTTGCAAATGTGGTTCGCGCCCGATGTAACACTTCCGAATGTGGCCCGCGCTCGGACGGTACTCCTGGTAAAAAATGCAGACACTCGACCTCATCATCATCTTCGGATATCTGATCGGTATCACCGCTTTCGGGATTCTCTTTTCCGGCAAGCAGGAGACGACCGAGGATTACTTCGTCGGCGACCGGAGCGTTCCGTGGTGGGCGATCGCGATGTCGATCGTCGCGACCGAGACCAGCACGATCACGTTTGTCTCTGTTCCCGGAGTCGCGTTCGCGAAGGGCGGCAACTTCGAGTTTCTACAACTCGTGCTCGGGTACATGCTTGGCCGCATCGTGATCTCTCTGATCTTTATCCCGCTTTATTTCAAAGGTGAGTTGCAGACCGTCTATCAGCTGCTCGGTGATAGATTCGGCAATCGCGTGAAGATGCTGGCGTCGGCGCTGTTCGTGATCATGCGAAACGTCGCGGATGGGATCCGACTTCTTCTCACGGCGTTTGTTCTCGCTGCTGTCTACACGTCGTTCAATCCCGGCGCGGATACAAACACGATTGTCGTCGGCTCCGTCATCCTGCTCGGTCTCGTGATGATCGTCTTCACGTTCTATGGCGGAATGGAAGCCGTGATCTGGGTCGAGGTAGTTCAGCTTGTCATCTATATAGGCGGTGCGATCGCCGCGGCGGTCGTACTTCTCCAAAATATCGATGGCGGGTTCTCGACTGTAATGTCGATCGGCGAGCAGTACAACAAATTCGCGGTGTTCGACTTCGTCTGGAATTCGGCAAAGACATATACGTTCTGGGCCGGTATTCTCGGCGGATGTTTCCTGACGATGTCGACACACGGAACGGATCAATATCTCGTCCAACGATATCTCTGCACGAGTAAGCCCGCGTCGGCGTCACTCGCGCTTCTGTCCTCGGGTGCGGTCGTGCTGGGACAGTTCATCGGATTCCTTTTTATCGGTGTTCTGCTTTTCGTCTTTTATGCACCGTACAATCTCGCGGATTATGCTCAAGCAGGAGTCGCCGGCTCAGGCATTCCCGCAACGATCCCGTTTGCAAAGGGCGATCAGGTATTTCCGAATTTTATAACCGAGCACATGCCTGCCGGTTTGTCGGGTCTGGTTGTAGCGGCAATATTTGCGGCAGCGCTTTCGTCATCGCTAAACTCGATCGCGGCGACAGCGATCAACGATCTTTACAAACCGTTCGCAAAGAATGTCTCGGATAAGCACCTCGTCCGACTCGCCGGCTGGCTGACCGTGATCATCGGAATAGTGCAGATAATTGTCGCGATCGCCTTTATGCGTTCCGGTGAATCCGCTCTCGCTCTTGCTTTATCCGTCGCATCGCTGATCAACGGCCCGATTCTCGGTGTGTTCCTCGTTGGAACGTTTTTGAAACGTGCAACCGAGATCCACGCCTTGATCGGAATGCTTGTCAGCATCGCTCTCATGCTTTACATCCTATTAGGTACCAAGGTCGCGTGGACCTGGTATGCATTGATCGGAAGTTTGACGACATTGATCGTCGCATTTCTTTCAAGTTTGGTTATTAAAAGTTCGGAACATGAAATCAGTGTATAGATATCTCACCTCGGTTTTCTTTCGTGTGGCTTCGTGTAGTTTCGTGATTCCAGGTTTTCAGCTTCTAGGAACTGTAACCACTAAATCACGCGAATTCGTACTGACTTCTTTTCGTGTGCTTTCGTGTGGTTTCGTGGTTCCAGGCTTTCAGCGCTTAGGAACTGGAACCACGAACTCACACGAAATGACACGAACAAGACAAGTCGTCGTTGGCCTAGCGGTCTTTGTGCTCCTGGCACAAACACTAACTATCTCTGCGTCTCCGCGTCTCGGCGGTGAAAGGCAAACAGCGGGACGCTTCGAGCCGTCGGAGAAGTCATGGAAGTTCGCCGACAAGCAACTTAAGAAGATGTCCGTCGACGAGAAGATCGGACAACTCGTACACGTCGGCATCAACGCGCGGTTCGCGAATCAGGACAGCAATTTCTTTCAGTCGATCACACGTGACGTGGTTGAGAACAAGATCGGCGGGATCATCTTCTTCGGTGCACCGATATACGAAACCGTCCATCTCGCGAACCGAATGCAGGAGCTCGCGAAGACTCCCCTCCTTATGTCGCTGGATGCCGAAACCGGTATCGGCATGCGATTCGAGGACGCGACAAACTTCCCGTGGGCGATGGCAGTGACAGCGACCGGCAACCCGGACTACGCATATCGAATGGGTCAGATCACCGGACGCGAGGCACGTGCGATCGGGATCTATCACGTCTATGCACCGGTGCTCGATGTAAACAACAACGCCGCGAATCCCGTGATCAACGTCCGCAGCTTTGGCGAGAATCCGGACGACGTCGCGACATTCGGAACCGCGTTCGGGCAAGGTGTTCAGAGCCAACGCGTGATCGCGACCGCAAAACATTTTCCCGGCCATGGGGACACCGCCGTCGACTCGCATCGCGGTCTGCCGATCATCGACCATTCGCGCGACGATCTGAACAAGACCGAACTTGTACCGTTTCGCAAAGCGGTCGAAGGAGGGATCGGGTCGATCATGATCGCTCACATCGCTCTGCCGCAGATCGATAACGAGCAGGTGAAACCGCTAAAGAATTATCTTGGCGGCGATGCTGAGCAGGGCGCAGAGATCGTTAGCGAGTCGGCGACGATTCCTGCGACTTTGTCGGCAAAAGTCCAAACCGATCTACTTCGGAAAGAGATGGGTTTCAAAGGACTGATCGTCTCGGATGCGATGTCGATGAGCGGTCTGACGCTCTACTTCACGCAGGAAGAAGCCGGCGTCCGCGCATTTCTTGCGGGCACGGATATTCTCGAGAAGCCGACCGACGCTATTCCGATGCTGCGTGGTTTGAAAGCGGCAGTTACGTCGGGAAGAATTCCGATGGCACGGCTCGATGAATCTGTTCGACGCCAGCTCGCGTGGAAACACGAACTAGGTCTGTTCAAGAATAAGATCACGCCGATCGATCAGATCGACCAACTCGTTTCGAACAAAGAGACGACCGCGTTGACGGATGAGATCGCGACAAAGGCGATCACGCTCGTTCGTAACGAAGCCTTGCCGCTCGATCGTTCGAAGAAGACCGTCGTGCTCGGCATCTCGAACGGCTTCGACGGCGGTTCTGTGATGTCTTCGCTCAACAGCACGCTTCGCTCGAACGGTTTGAAGTTTACGCCGGCATACATCCAGGAGAACACGGTTCAGGAGTCGGTCGACGCAGCGCGAAAAGCGGTACGCGACGCCGACACGATCGTCGTCGCATTATACGGACGCGTTCGATCGGGTGCTAAGAATAGTGTCGGTGTTCCAGAGAACGGTGCCGCTATACTCCGCGAGGCTCTCGCTTCCGGCAAACGCGTGATCGGCATTAGTTTTGGGAATCCATACGTGCTCGGTTCGTTTCCGGAGATGAAGACTTACGTCGTCGCATACGGCGACATGCCCTCCCTCCAACGCGCCGCCGCGCGATCGATCCTCGGCCTGCAAGACGTGACCGGCAAGCTGCCGATCTCTCTTCCCGGATTGTATCCGCGCGGAACCGGGATTCAGATGAAGAAAAGTAATTAGCCCGCGTTAGAATCGTGGGCAACAAGTAAATTAGCCGCAGATAACGCAGATGGCGCAGATCAAGAAGATCAGCAGTTGATATATATCTG
>DATEOJ010000134.1:0-10488 GCA_035274235.1 Pyrinomonadaceae bacterium | reverse complement strand
AGGCGAGCTTCGAACGTCCGAGTCTAAACAGTGTCGACACTGCAAGCGCGATTGGCACGATCCGGAAAGTATACGAGCTCTGGGATGACTGCGAACCGGACCGGACTGCAAGCGTCCCGCTTACAGCATCGCGATGCGACGCCGCTGCAGACACGGTCTGAGATTGTACTGGTTTGCTTCAACCACAGGAGCCGATCTGCCCCGGGGCTTCTGACCTCTTCCATGGAGGCCTCGCGACCACGACTCCCTCCCTTCTCAAAGCAATACCCGTCAGCTTTTCCTTTAAGCAAATACCGCAAATAAAAGTCAGTCTTCCGGTCATATATTTTGAATAGTCCGGTCACAAGAAGTACGGAGATTTACTGGACGTTCTTCTGCGTTTCCTGTCGATGTTGCACTCCGTCTGATCGACTTCCCCAAGCGTCAATCAAAGGAGTTATTTATGGACTTTGAAAATATCGTAGCCGCCAAATATCACGCCGGCATCGAAAAGGAACTGTCATTTTCGCTCGCGATATACCAGTACATGGTGCTTCCATTTAATATGCAGGCCCAGACTCAATCAAACTGGTGCTGGGCCGCGACCGCAACCAGCGTATCGCGCTTTCATTCCGTGTTGTGCGGCTGGACCCAGTGCAAAGTGGCATCGAAAGAACTTAGCCAGACGTGCTGCACTTCGCCTGTTCCCGGAGCTTGTAACGTGCCGTGGTACCTCGACAAGGCATTGAAACGAACGAATAACTTCGTCAGTATGCAGAGCGGTACTATCACATGGTCGCAAATAAAGTCCCAACTGCAGAACGGGGTGGTAGTGGGCGCCCGGCAGGGCTGGAGCGGCGGCGGCGGGCATTTCATGGTCATTCATGGTGTAAGCCGATTTGGATCTACTTACTACCTGCATATTGATGACCCGATCTACGGCAAGAACGTAATGACGTACGATCAGTTCGCCACTAATTATCAGGGAAGTGGTACCTGGACTCACACCTATTTTACAAAGAAATACTTCTGCCTTATGTGGTTTAAAGATCTCGTTTTCGACACAAAATTGCTGCGGCCTATCACCGAAGCTCGCGCTCTTGCAAATACCTATGGCGACAAGACGCGAATCCGAGAAGACGCTCCCGATGGCGAATACAGCCTCCCGCACTTCTCTTACGTGGTTGGCCTGAACGACCTCAAGAAAAAAGCGTTCGAGCTGCCGACGTCTCCAACTACGCTACGAGTGCTGGAGGTTCAGGACGAGCGTCCGGCCGCTCTGTTCGAGGTCGGGACTGACGAAGCCAACCCGACTTTGATTCAAATGAATGTCAGCGACGCCTACTTTGAACAGCTCAATGAGGCCATCGGCAGGCTGCGACAGTCCACCGAGAAGAAAGAACAGCCGGGCGAACTGCGGCTGCTAAAAGTGCCGGCCCTCAATATCGAGGCTTTCTGGCTAGCGTATGACGGGCGGGAAGACCGAATAGCCCTGCTCAAGCGCTTTGAGAACGATACGACTTTCGACTGGGATAAGGTTTATTCCGCTCGGGAGTTCATGAAAGCGTTGCAAGAGCTTGCGTCAAACGTCAGCACGAAAGACGACGAGATTGGAGCCTAAAACTCGAACGGGACCTCCTATGTAAAGAAATTCCGCCGTTTTAACTTTTAGTGACAAGCCTGCGGTTCGACCGGACCGCAGGCATCCTCGCATATCACTTCATGCTGTCCGGAAAGCGAAGCTGGTCTCGGGTCGCCAACCTATTTTCAGTCGGCACGCAGGCAATTTCCCAAATCCAAGAGACTGTACCAAAGACGTCGGTTACCTCGACTTCGATGCTTCCGCCGGGTAAATCGACGACGAGCTGCGGTCAGCGACTTTCCGGGCCTCGCCCTTTTGTTCAAAGCTGAGTCCATCGGCGCTTTTCGCCGTAGTTGCACTCAACTCTCCACGGAGTAAACTCAAAATTGAAATATCTCCGCCGGTTTACGCGCTATATAGCGGAGGCACAAATGGAACGAAGGGCAAAAATTGTAATCGTGGGTGGTGGATTTGGCGGACTGTGGGCAGCGAAGGCGCTCGCGAATAAGCCCGTCGATGTCACACTCATCGACCGTAAGAATCATCACGTCTTCCAACCGCTTCTGTATCAAGTCGCGACTGCGGTCCTCTCACCCGGTGAAATCGCACATCCGATCCGACGCATTCTTCATTACGCAAAGAACATCGAGGTCATCCTCGGGGACGTCATTGGTTTCGACACTGCGAAGAACACGGTCCGGATCGATGAAGGCACGGAGATTCCCTTTGACTATTTGATCGTCGCGGCAGGTGCCCGTCACGCGTACTTCGGTCACGACGAATGGGAAGTCTCCGCACCGGGCCTAAAGACGCTCGAGGACGCGGTCGAAATCCGGCGTCGTGTACTACTCGCGTTCGAGATCGCCGAACGCGATGCATACCTTAAAGCCCAGTACGACGATCTCAATTTTGTGGTGGTTGGCGGTGGTCCGACGGGCGTCGAATTAGCAGGTGCGATCGCCGATATCGCACGCCAGGCACTGGCGAAAGACTTTAAGGCGATCGATACTCGAAAGGCACGCGTCATCCTTTTCGAAGGATCCGACCGTGTACTCGGCACATTTGCAAGAGATCTGTCAGAAAGTGCGAAGTCACAGCTCGAGGATCTTGGTGTCGAGGTTCGTCTGAATAGTTTCGTTACTGACATCGCACCGGGCAAGATCAAAGTCGGCGAAGCGTGGATCGACTGCGATGTCGTTCTCTGGGCGACCGGCGTCGCAGCGTCGCCTGTCGGGGCGATGCTTGGTGTTGAGATCGACAAAGCGGGACGCGTGTTTGTCGAACCTGATCTGAGTATTCCGGGTCATAAAAATATTTTTGTGATCGGCGACATGGCGTCGCTCAAACAGGAGAACGGCGAACCAGTCCCCGGCGTTAGCCCCGCGGCGATGCAGATGGGCACCGCGACCGCTAAAAACATTCTCGGAGAAATAAAGGGAGACGAGCGAAAGAAATTCCGCTACGTCGACAAAGGAACGATGGCGACGATCGGAAGGACCAAGGCGATCGCACATCTTGCGGGATTGAAGTTCAAGGGATTCATCGCCTGGATGATATGGCTCGGTCTGCACGTTTTCTTCCTCATCGGTTTTCGAAATCGGTTCGCGGTGATGTTCGAATGGTTCTGGGCCTATCTCACCCGCGAACGAAGCGCACGCCTGATCACCGGTGACGCCGACGACCTCCGCGACGCCGTATTGTTCCTCAAAGGCAAGGAAGCCGAACCGGTGATGGATCGTTTATCGAGTAAGAAGAAGCTAGCGGCTAAGATGGATAGTTAGTCCTTGCCGTTTTCAGTTTTCAGTTTTTAGTTTTCAGTTTGTGGGAGAGGGTCAGTGTGACAGAGATGAGCCTCCTCCCTACAAACTGAAAACTAAAACTGAGAAGTGAAAACTCCGATCCCTTCGCACTCGTATACTCGCCCGAATTGTGTTTATATTTTCTCGGTCTTCTTATGAAATTCATCCTAACCCTTTTCGCCCTACTCATCCCGATCAACTCATTTGCAAACGGACCCTCGGTTTGGACCGTTGGAACGCGAGCGGATGTTCTCCGCGGCGATTCACGGGGCGTATCGATCGATTCAACCGGCGCGATCACTCTTGCTCCAAAGCTCAGCGAGATCTACAAAACCGAACAACCGTACATTTGGTCGACTGCAATAGACAACAATGGGAACGTCTATCTCGGTACCGGTAGCGATGGCCGCATATATAAAGTATCGGCCGCGGGTTCGGGTGCGATGTTCGCCGACCTAAGCGAGCTTAACGTTTCGGCTCTCGTCGTCGGCAAATCCGGCGAACTCTTCGCCGGGACGTCGCCGGATGGAAAGGTGTATCGCATCGACTCGAGCGGCAAAGCGGACATCTACTTCGAGCCCAAGGAGAAATACATCTGGTCGCTCGCATTGGCGAACGATGGTCGGTTGATCGTCGGAACAGGCGAGAGCGGAAAGATCTACGCCGTAGGCGCAGCGAACGCCAGTCCACAGACATCACTTCTCTTCGACACGAGCGAAACACATATCATCTCGCTCGCGGTCGACAAGCAGGGGAACATCTACGCGGGTACTGACACAAATGGATTGGTCATGCGATTCGGCGCAGACGGGAAACCGTTCGGGCTTCTCGATTCTCCGCTTCGCGAGATCCATGAGATCGTGATCGGTCCGGACGGTTCGGCGTACGTTCTCGCGTTGGGAGAATCGGCGTCGGTCGCGACACCTACGACCGGGACGCCAACTCCGTCCGCATCACCTGACTCGAAGACCGTCTCGGCCGATAAACCGAGTCCGATAGCTCCCCCTGTGCCGGAGAAAAGCCGGTACGATCTGACCGGTGCGAAGACCGCCGTCTATCGAATCCTTCCTGACGGCGGCAACGACATTCTCTGGGCGTCCTCGACTGTTACAGGTTTTTCTCTCTACGCTCATCAAACCGGCAACGGCATTCTGCTTGGCACTTCGGATAAAGGCCGCATCTACAACATCACGAACGCGGGTCGCGAGACGCTCGTTCTTCAATCCGACGCCAATCAAATCTCGACGATCAGAAGTCAGGGCACAAATCTTTACGCCACGTCCAGCAATCAGGGTCGACTCTTCAAGATCGGGACGGATACAGTCGCGGAAGGCAGTTATGAATCGGCGGTGCTCGATGCTAAAGCATCGGCGACGTGGGGACGGATCTGGTGGCAATCGGCCGGCAACGTTCAGATCCAAACACGAAGCGGCAACACCGAGAAAGCGGATGAGACGTGGAGCGCCTGGTCGGAAATAACCGGCGATCCACGGGCCGGCCAGATCAAGAGTCCAAAGGCGCGTTACATGCAATGGCGTGCGTTGTTGCGAACCGGGGCGAACACTTCGCTGAATGAGGTGAGCGTTTCCTATCTAGCGAGAAACATCGCACCTGAGATCCTTGCGATCAATATCCTGCCGACGAACGTCGGTCTTGTTCCGAATCCGCCGATACAAGTGGATCCGAATATCGAAGCGTCGGGGCTCGATCCGGCCACGTTCGGCATTCCGTCGCAAAGCGTGCCGCCGCGTCGCGTTTATCTTCGCGGTGCACGTGCCTTTCAGTGGACCTCGGAGGATCGCAACGGCGACAAGCTTGTCTACGATATCTTCTACAAGGAAGCGAACGAAACGAATTACAAACTGCTTCGCGAGAACATGCCCGAGAACTTCTTCTCACTCGACGGGCTCGCTCTCGCGGACGGACGTTACACAGTCCGAATAGTCGTCAAAGATACTCCGGACAATCCCTCAGGAGCATCTCTTAGCGGTGAAAGGATCAGCGAGCCGTTCGATATCGACAACACGCAGCCGACGGTTACGTTCACGGAAGGCCCGGTCGCCGGCGGACGCGGACGGATCACATTCGTGGCGGCGGACAAGTCTAGCTATCTAACCCGGGCGGAGTACAGTGTGAACGGAGCCGAGTGGCTTCCAGTCTACGCGGAGGATGGAATTTCCGATGGGCCGAACGAACGCTACGTCGTAGATATCCCCCTCCCGTCAGCGGGTGAGTATTCGGTGACGTTACGTGTGTTTGATTCTCAGGGCAACGTGGGGAATGCTCGTGCTGTGTTGAAGAGGTAGGTTAGGTCAACAGACTGAAGTTGTATACAAGCTTTGGCCGCAGATTACGCAGATGACGCAGATTTGATCTGAATCCGCGTTATCCGCGCAATCTGCGGCTAATAGCGCCGGCGATAAAGGTCCGCCACCCTACCTTATCGTTTACTTCTCAAACTCATTTTGTGTCCCGCGATGCGTTCGATCACCCGCAGATAATTCTTCGGAAATAATCTTGAGAAGAGACTGATCAACTTCGCATCGGTGCCGATCAGGATCCGCGAGTTTCTTGACTTGATCCCAGCGACAATTATTTCGGCGGCAGTCTCGGGAGAGGTCTTCGCTACCTTGTCGAAGAACTTAGCACCTTGCTGCTTCCATTCCGCCGGAGTCTCCGAGCCGACTCGTGAATTCCGCGCGATGTTCGTCTTCACGCCGCCTGGATGAACGACCGACACAGCGACGTTGGTCCCACTCAACTCCGCACGCAAACTTTCGGTGAATCCTCGCACAGCGAATTTTGACGAGACGTAAGCGGACTGCTCGCTTGGCGCGATGAATCCAAAGACGCTCGAGACGTTAACGATGTGCGCCGCGTTCTGTTCGAGAAGACTCGGGAGAAACGCTTTGGTGCAATAGATCACGCCCCAGAAATTTATTCCCATCAGCCACTCGAAATCCTCGATCGACAGATGCCGGAAAGTTCCTATCACACCGACGCCGGCATTATTGATCAGGTGCGTGACGCTCCCATGCCTCGCAATAACGTCCGCCGCGAACTGCTCGACCGCGGCTCGGTCAGAAACGTCGAAAAGGTGAGTGGAGACGGGAATGCTGATCTTGCTAGCGGTCTCGTTCAGGCCTGCTTCGTCGACATCGGCGATCGCAATGCCGGCAATGCCCTCTTCGGCGAGTCGGATAGCCAAGGCGCGTCCTATTCCTGACGCCGCTCCTGTCACAACCGCAACGCTTTTCGACGACAACGTCATGAGATCTCCAGGTCTTCGCTCACGCGAACGATCTCCATACCCTCTTCGACATTCGTCCGGCAAGCGATGACAGCTTTTTCTTTATCGCCGTTCTTTATCCACGCCTGACAGTTAAGACACTCGCCGTTCCAGCAGAAGTCGCCATAAGAGATCGACTCCAGATCCAGGAACTGCAGGGCACGAAGGATCGAATTGTTTTCCGGAACCTCGCGTTCGTTGCCGAGAAGGTTGATCGTGATGAGGCGGTCGTAGGGTTCGAAGATATCTTCCATTTGTTGTGGATATGATAGCCGACGACGAGTCCCAAGTCCCACGTCCGGTTTTGGTTCAAGTCCGATGGGCAATGCGAATTTGCCACAGAGCACACAGAGTTCATCTTTCTCCCTCTGTGCGCTCTGTGGCTAAACTTCTTAAATCCCAGATACGAGACCCAATGGACTTGGGACTTCGCATCCCGTTCGATAGACTAAGACACAGAGGATTTACTTATGTCGATCGTAATGTACGTCAAACCCGGCTGTCCCTACTGCCAGCGGGCTCGCGACTACTACAACGAAAACAAAATCGCCTTCATCGAATACGACGCGCAGAACGACAAGAAGCATCAAAAGGACATGCTCGCGTTCACGAGTGGTGACCCGACGGTCCCCGCGATCGTCGATAACGGCAAGTTCATTCAATCGGGGTGGGGCGACCCGCCGCGTGGCTGAACGATCCACATTGATTAGCCGCCAGTTTGGCGGCCTTTGATTTTGGGTTATAGATTTTGGATTTTAGATTGTCGGGATTAGACTGTATTGTCGCTTTCGAGTAAGGATCGACGGTTGGCGGATTTCGGCAGTCCAAAATCCGAAGTCCAATATCCAAAGTCCCTATATGGTTGGTTCGCAAATTAACCAATACAAGATCCAGGAAAAGATCGGCTCGGGCGGGCAAGGTACGGTTTACAGAGCTTTGGACACGAAGCTGAACCGCACGGTCGTCATCAAGATCCTTCCTCCCGAGCTCACTCAGAAGACAGCGAACTTCAAACGCTTCGAACGCGAGGCCCAGCTTTGCTCCCAGCTCGACCATCCGAACATCTGTACAATTTACGATTTCAACGAAGCTAACGGCGTCTTCTACATCGCGATGCAGTATGTAGAGGGTAAGAATGTACGTCAGCTAGTTGCGGGACGCCCGCTCGAACTCCGCAGCGCGCTCTCGATCGCGATCCAGGTGACCGACGCACTCGCGTACGCACATTCCAAGAACATAATCCATCGCGACATCAAGGCCGGGAATGTGATGGTCACTCCGGGCGGGCAGGTGAAGATCCTCGATTTCGGGCTTGCAAAGCTGCTCGAAGACGAACATGTCTCCGAAGAAGGTCTCGACCGCACCGAGATAACCGAACTTGGAATTCCCTACGGCACTGCGACTTACGCGGCCCCCGAGCAGGCGAAAGGCGAGCGGGCCGACGAGCGGTCGGACATCTTCTCGACCGGCGTCCTGGTTTACGAAATGCTCTCTGGGATCTGGGCCTTCCAGGGCAAGACGGTCATCGACGTTCGTCACCAGGTCCTTTATGGAACGCCGAAGCCGCTGGCTGACATGCGGATCGGCGCTCTACCGCCGGCTCTCCAGGCGATCGTCGACAAAGCTCTTCAGAAGGAACCGAAGAATCGTTATCAAAAGATCTCGCTGATGCGCGACGACCTTCGGGCGGTGCTTCAGCAAGTCGCGGGTGGTGCTCCGTTGATGGCCGGCGATACTTTCGTTCCCGCCCACGCAGATGGCAGCGGCGTGCTGAAACGAATGCGGAATTGGTTTACGGGTAAGAGCATGCCCGAGTCGACGTCGTCGGCGTTCGGGCCTTCGATCTCGAACGCTCCGTCGATGGCTCCTGACCTCACCGCGACTTCGACTGGAGCCGAAAAGAAGAGCGTAGCCATCCTTCCCTTCACAAATCTCAGCGGCGAACCGAATTCGAACTTCTATGAGTTCGCGTTGGCTGACGCCGTTATCACCGAGCTTGCGCAATTGCGTTCACTGATCGTTCGTCCGAGTTCCGTGATCGCGAAGTATCAAGGTAAGGAAGTAGATCCGCGTGAGGCGGGACGCGAGCTTCGCGTGCATGCTGTTTTGTCGGCCGGGTTTCTAAGAAGCGGAGAGAAGCTTCGCGTTACGGCGCAACTTCTCGACGTTCTGACCGGCGACATTCTCTGGAGCGATCGCATCGACGCCGAGGGCAGCGACATTCTCACTCTTCAGGACGGGATCGCCCAACGCATTCTCGAAGGGCTGCGACTCGAGCTGTCCGACAACGAGCAGGAGAAACTCGGTCGTCGTCTGACTGACAATGCCGAGGCGTGGGAAGAGTATCTCCGCGGACGCGATAACTTTGGCCGGTTTATTTTCCGAACGCTCTCCGCCGCGGATTGCGACGCCGCCATCCAGAACTTCAAGAACGCGATCGAGCTCGATACTCACTTCGCTCTCGCGTACAGCGGTCTCGGTGCGTGTTACGCAAACCGGTTCTTTAAGGGACTCGGCGAGCCCGATGATTACACGCAGGCCGAGACTGCGTTCAGCAAGGCATTCTTTTACGATCCAAATGTGGTCGAAGCACGCGTACTGATGACGATGATCTACATGGCACGCGGTGAGAAGAAGAAGGCCCGTGCTGAGATCGAGCTGCTGCAGAAACAATTCCCGAACGAGGCTCCGCTCTACTTTATGAAGGGCGTCATCAATCGTTTGGATGGAAACTACGAGGAGTCGTTAAAGGCGTTTGAGAAGTTGTCGCGTCTCGATCCGGCAGCCCGTGCTGTGTGTGCTTACAATCGTGCACGCATCTTCATTTACAAACGCGACTACGACCGTGCGATAAAGGAGATCGAGGCAGGCGAGAAGGTCGAGCCCGATCATCCGATGCTGAAGATATTTCGTTCGGGGGTCTATTACTATCGCGGCGATAAGCAGATGGCGATCGATCTGATGAGCCAGATCCTGACCGAACATCCGGAGATGGACGGCATCCGTCCACTGTACGCGATCTATCTGGCGGGTTCGGGTCGCGGAGAGGACGCACGTCAGCAACTTTCCGAAGATGCTCTTGCACTCGCCCGGTCCGATCACGACATGGCCTACTGGGTCGCGTCGACCTACGCGATCCTGGGTGAAAAAGATCCTGCCTTCAAATGGCTCAATCGAGCCGTCAAACTCGGCAACCAGAACCTTCCCCACTTCGAACACGACAAGAGCCTCGACTCCCTCCGCGACGATCCCCGCTTTGACGAGATCATGACGAAGATCTCGAATGGGTCGTAACGTCGTTCGGTCAGCGCATTTAGCCGCAGATTACGCAGATAACGCAGATTTATTTTTGGAGATTTTGGTCGCGCATAACGCGAAGCGTTTTCGTTGCGTTTCGTGTGGTTCGTGTATTTCGTGGTTTGGCTTTACGGGCTTGCAAAAAGGTCGATGTGATCAAGGACGAAGAACAACCACGAAACAAGCGAACCACACGAAATGGCACTAAGAAATCTGCGTCATCTGCGTTATCTGCGGCTAAATGCGCCGACACCAAGTCGATTCACTTGCCAGGCCGGTATCTCTTCACCGCCCCTGCATCGACATCCTTCGCCGTGAACGCAACCTTCTTCATGTGTCCCTTCGCGAACATCTCAGCCTGATCCGAGAAGTAAGGTGATGACGCCAGACTGCTCTCACCATACGCCAGTACCGAAATAGCACGCGGCGTCTTATCGAACTCGACCGCCAGCACCCAGCCGTCGCCGACCGTGGCCACGAGCTTGTCATCTTCAGCTCGTGCATAACCGAGTACACGAAAACACCCGAGATCATTTCCGCAT
>DATEOJ010000133.1:0-6829 GCA_035274235.1 Pyrinomonadaceae bacterium | reverse complement strand
GCTCGCGATGGACGCCGAGGCAAAAGCCGCGGGAATTAACATCATTCCCGACTGCGGCCTCGCGCCGGGAATGGTCTCGATCCTCGCGATGCACGGCGCCGCGAAATTCGACGAGATCGAGGAGATCCATATTCGTGTCGGCGGATTGCCGCAGGATCCGCAGCCGCCATTGAATTATCAGTTGGTGTTCTCGGTCGAGGGATTGATCAACGAGTACATCGAAGTCGCACGCGTGATCCGCGACGGCAAGATCACCGAAGTTGAATCGATGACCGAGATCGAAGAACTCTCGTTCGACGGCTTCCCCGCTCTCGAGGCATTTCAAACATCCGGCGGAACCTCGACACTTCCCGACACATTCCTCGGCAAGATCCGCGAACTCGATTACAAAACGATTCGTTATTCGGGTCACTGCGAGAAGTTCAAGACGATGATCGATCTCGGTTTGTGTTCGAGCGATGAGATCGTCGCCGACTATGTGAAGGTGAAACCTCGCAAAGTATTTGGCGAACTCCTGCAGCAACATCTCCCGGCCGATGGTCCTGACTATGTTCTGGTCCGACTGGATTTCGTCGGGAAGAAAGATGGCGATAGGAAGACACTTCGCTACGACATCGTCGACAAGCAGGACGAGTCGACGGGGATGTCGGCGATGATGCGGACGACCGCTTTCCCGGCGTCGATCATTGCTCAGACGATGGCGAGTGGTGACGTGTTGATGCGAGGTGCGACGCCGCAAGAAAAGGCGATCGACGCTGAGAAGTTTGTTGCGGAGTTGGAGCGACGGAATATCCGAATTGCATCTTCCTAGACACTTCCGGCATCGAGCGACATGATGAAGGTCCTCATCGCATTTGTCATAGTCATCGCAGCAACAATGTTGGTGCATTCGCAGGATGTCATACTAATTCCCGGTGAACTAGTGGAACGTCCCAAAGAGTTTCCTGCCCTGCACGATTGGTCTGCGCGTCTTCCTGATATCGAGGAATGCACAAAGTGGATTTCTTCGATCTGGGAGCAAGAAACGGGGAATCCTCAGTGGATCCTCGACTACAACTACTCTCGAGTAAGATACGATTGGGAGTCCTCTCGAACACAAGTTTCTTGCGCAAGGGTGCGGGTGGAATTCACATATGCCTTTACACCGCCAGCTGCACCGAAATTAACAAAGGAACAGCGACGCGAGAAGAAGAAACTGGAAGAGCGAGAGAAAAATACCCGGAAGTTTCTCAGGAGAACGGACGACCTCTTCTCATCTATCTATCGTGAAAGGACGCCGCGACCGTTCACGCTCAAGGGATATCCCGCTACTGAGCACTTCGACACTGGCTGCGACGCCCTTCCGTGTCCGCGTCGTACCAGAATATCGGTAAAGTTCGCGAAGGAACGGATTCTTCACATTGACGGTGAAAGGACACTTGATGAAACACTTGCGATCTTGAACATCCTCGACTTCGAAGCGCTGAATGCCGAGATAACGAAATGGGTTCGGACCAAAGAGGCGAGCGACAAAGGTAAAGGGCCTCCCGTTGCCGAGAAGCCCTGAAAAAATAAGTCCTAATATTTAGATCCCGACCAACCTCGGGTTCGCTTTCTTCTTGAGCAACTTCCTCAACTTCAATCGAGCCTTGTGAAGTTGCGACTTCGACGTACCGACCGAGCAGCCGAGAATTCTCGCGACTTCCTCATGCTCGAATCCCTCGACGTCGTGGAGGACAAATACGTTCTTGTATCCCGCCGGTAACTGACCGATCGCACTCTCGAGAGCGATCTTGTCGACGATCGGCATCTTGAACGGGTTCTCCGTTCCGCGGACCGTCTGTTCCGGCGTCTCACCTTCTTCGGTCGTCTTTTCAAACTTCACGTTCCGCTTACGGAAGTGCATCAGAACTTGGTTCACCGTCAGACGGTGAAGCCATGTTGTGAATGCCGAGTCGCCTCGGAAGCTTCCGATCTTACGATAAAGCTGGATAAAAACGTCCTGTGTAAGATCTTCTGCCTCGAAGGCATTCTGCAACATACGTAAGCAGATCGAGTAAACGCGTCGATGATGTCGCTGGTAAATCTCCTCGAACGCCACCATGTCGCCGCCTGCCGCGGCCTGGGTTAATTCGAAGTCGCTGACACCACTAACATTCGTCTTTTTTCTACTTACTCGCTCCGTTTTGGCATCGCCCGCTGCACTCGTCTGCAGCACCGGATAATTCAATGTTTCTGTGGCCATTTCCTTACTTCCCCCTCGCCAGATGCGAATCAATACGCGTGCCAAACGCAAAATCCGTCATTTAACTCACGAAATTCAGTGACAAATGTTGCATTTTTAGATGGCATACCCTTTTATTCGGCAAACATCCAAGGAAAGATTCACACGCCAAAGCGTGTACCAAATGTGCCAATTGCGACAGTTCCCGGGCATGTATTAATGCGCTACAAAATTGGCAGCGAGCACGGAGAATGCTAGTATTTTACTCCTGTTTTCGCAGATGAGAGTTTTTTATTCACCAACCCTGTTAGCTGCAATTCTGCTGGTGTTTACGTGCGGCGGAACCACTCTGTTTGCCCAGAGCCAGGAGATTTCCGAGGTTGACGGTCAGCCGGTACTTCTACAACACCTGCCCGACTATGAAAGCGTCCGCTCAGTTGCTCAGTTCACGACGGACAGGAATAAGTTGAAGACGACGGTCGGAGATCCGATCATCGATCAGTTGGAATTTTGGCCGGGTACTGAAGCGGTCACGGCGGTGTACCCGGAAGGGCGCCTTGTCATCGTCGAGTACACCAACCCCCAATCATCAATCGAGATCGACACCCGTATCCAGCAACAGCTCGCGGCGACGCAGTCGCAAGCGGTCTATCGTCGCATCGGCAACTACAACGCGTTCGTCTTTGGAGGCACCAACCCCGAAGCAGCGAACGCACTCCTCGACAAAGTTAAGTATCAGAAGACGGTGCAGTGGCTCGGCGAGGATCCCTACATCCTGAAGAAACTCGAGCGGTACATGGTGTCGACGTCACGCGACATCATGATCTCGACTGTGCTCGTCATAGTTTTTGGATTGGGCGGATCCGTATTGGCAGGAATCGCAGCGGGCTTTATCTTTTTTAGAATGCGCGACCAAAAGCGCTCTCAGCGCGCCGCTTTCTCTGACTCGGGCGGACTGACCCGGCTAAACCTCGACGGCCTTTCGGAATAAACCAAATCTCGGGACTGCCAAAAAACTTAGCCGCAGATCACACAGATGCCGCAGATTTTTAACTTCGCATCTGTCTTTTAGTTTCGATTAGTGGTCCACATTGCGTGTGTAGCTGAGACACGTACACCACGAATCCCCCCGGGAGAATCTGCGTGATCTGCGTAATCTGCGGCCAAATACCCTTCACCAAGCTAGGGCAAAGCCGCAACCAAGCGTTCAATGTCTTCTCTATTGTTATAGACGTGCGGTGAGATCCGCAGACGGTCGTATCGCGGACTGACGATAATATTCTCTTCCTCGAGCTGCTTCGCGATGTCGTTACACTCCAGACCCTCCTGATGTCGTACGCAGACGATCGACGACTTCTCGCCCGGAGCACGCGAACTTACTATCTCGTAATTCTTCCCCGCAAGCAGCTCGCACAAATAATCTGTCAGCTCCTCAAGGTAGCCTTGGATCTTGCCGAGCCCGATATCCGTCAGAAGTTTCGCACTTTGTTCGAGACCGTAGAACAATGACGAACATCCGGTACCACTCTCCCACGCGAGAGTGTTGTCTCTGAACGGCTGTTCACGATCCTCAAAGTCCCAAGGTGTGTCGACGCTGATCCAACCGACAAACGTCGGGTCAACCCGATCACGCGCATTTTCTGAAACGTAAAGGATCCCGCAACCCTCTGGGGCGCATAACCACTTGTGACTCGCACCCGCCGCGATGTCGACACCAAGCGCGGGCAGATCGAATCCTCGTCCGCCAAGACCTTGAATGATGTCGACGGCGACCAAGGCATCAACGGCATGCGCGGCCTCTGAGATCCGTTCAAGATCCGCCGTGAACCCCGACGCATACTGCACCGCGCTTATTGCGACGACCTTGGTGTTTTGATCGATCAGCGAAACGAACTCGTCCATCTCGATTCGTCCGTTGTGCTCTGGAGCCAGTCGAAGCTCGACGCCAAATCGATCCCGAACACGACGCCAGGCGTAGTAATTCGCCGGAAACTCATTCGCGAAACTGACGATGTTGTCGCCCGCTCCCCATTCGATCCCCGACGCAACGGCCGCGAACCCGTCCGACGTATTACGCATGAACGCGACGGTCTCTGGCGCGACATTGAGCATCCCAGCGATCAGAGCACGAGCACGATTCTTGGTCGCCACCCAGTCGAGGTAGTGCGCGACGCCATTTTGCGCGACATCATCGAGCTGCCAACGCACCGCGTCGACCGCCGCGGTCGGCAGCGGCGACACTGCCGCGCTATTCAGATACGTGTATTTTTGTGAGGCCGGAAATTGCGATCGGATGGTTTCGTTCATCGGAAATAATCTTTGACAAAGGTATGAATCAAAGCTAATTATTAACGTGGTGCAAAGCGGCCAACGGCCCTCTCATCCACTCTCATCGAATAGCCGATTATGTTCGATTTCCGCAGGAAAAACCAATTCGAGTTCGGGCTCGTTTCGCCGGACGACGATCGTGATATCGAGGTCGTACGTCTGCGCCGCGAATCTCGTCAGGGCATCTGGACTGAAAGCCTGCGTCTCGTCCGCGACATATTCCTGATCATCATCGTCTTCGTCCTCTTCGGCGTATTCGCGGTCCAACCGGTGGTCGTCGAAGGAACGTCGATGCTTCCCCAACTTAACGACGGCGAACGCCTTCTCGTAAACAAACTCGTCTACTACAAGATCCAGAGTGTTCGTTGGGGACATCTCGAGCGTGGCGATATTGTGGTCTTCTGGTTTCCGAAGGAACCGGACAAAAGCTATGTAAAACGCATAATCGGCCTTCCGGGCGAGATGGTCGAGGTCCGCAACGGACGCGTCTTCATCAACAGTCAGGAGCTGAAGGAAGACTATCTCGATATCGAGCACAACAAGGTTCTGCCGAGTTTCCCCGCCAAGCAGGTCGAGCAGCATTACTACTTCGTGATGGGCGACAACCGCGATAACTCGTCCGACTCGCGATACTGGGGACTCGTACCCGAAAAATATATTTACGGTAAGGCGTTCTTCCGTTACTGGGGTCCGTCAAGCATGGGCTTCCTAAATCACGGCGAGTACGACATTAATCAACCAGACAGTCTCGAGGACATTCGAGCGGACCAGGACACGGAACAAGAAAAGGAATAGACCTGTCCGTTAGCAGTGCCTAATGAAAATTGATATATTCTCTCTTCGCCTCGGCGGGGAATCGGAATGAGCAAAGCAATTTTGGTTTTAGAAGACGGACGCACCTTCACGGGTGCGTCTTTTGGCGCCGAGGGGGAAACGTTCGGCGAGATGGTTTTCAACACGTCGATGACCGGTTATCAGGAGATCCTCACGGACCCGAGTTATGCCGGTCAGATCGTCTGCATGACGTATCCGCTCATCGGCAACTACGGTGTGAATGAGGCGGACGTCGAGTCGCGCCGGCCGTGGGCCGAGGGATTTGTTGTTCGCGAGGCAAGTAGAGTGCGTTCGAACTGGCGTTCGACAAAATCGCTCGACGACTATCTCCGCGAGAACGACATCGTCGGGATCGAGCAGATCGACACGCGTGCCCTCGTTCGTCACATCCGCGATAAAGGCGCGATGCGCGCCGGGATTTCGACCGTCGAGACCGATCCGAAGAAGCTGCTCGACAAGATCCTCGCATCGCCGGAGATGGCGAATCGCGAACTCGCGTCGGCTGTTACTGTGAGCGAGTCGTACGACTACGAGCCCCAATCCAAAATCCAACATCCAAAATCCGAAATCGACGAATACCACATCGTGGCGTACGACTTCGGAGTAAAGACCAATTCGCTACGCGAGTTTTCGAAGTTCGGCTGTCGCGTGACGGTAGTACCGGCCGAAACTCCGGCGGCCGATGTTCTCGCGCTGAAACCCGACGGGATCTTCTTATCCAACGGCCCGGGAGATCCGGCGTCGATGACGAGCGTGATCGACGAGATCAAGAAACTCGTCGAGACGAACACGCCGATGTTCGGCATCTGTCTCGGGCATCAGTTGATCGGTTCGGCGTTTGGTGGTGAGACTTACAAACTGAAGTTCGGTCATCGCGGCGGCAATCAACCGATCAAGGATCTGACGACGGGTAAGATCGAGATCACATCGCACAACCACGGCTTCGCAGTCGATGCGTCATCGCTGCCGGCGGATGTCGAGGTTACGCATGTGAATCTCAACGACAACACCGTCGCGGGATTGCGTCATAAAACTCTGCCGGTGTTCTCGGTGCAGTACCATCCGGAGTCTGCCCCCGGTCCGCATGATTCGGAATATCTGTTTGAAAGGTTTGTTGGGTTGATGAAGCGGAGCTAACGAATGCCTTTCGACATTCGCGGCGTACATCCGATTGACTGCACTGAATCCTGTTATCTCATCGAAGTTGAATTGAGCGATCCGACGTCCTTCGACTGGGATTCAGTCACGCAAGAGATCATCGGCACCTCGCAAGCGAACTGGCAAGCAGCTTGGAACGAACAACCCATCGCCGAAAACCGATGGGGTTTCTTTTTCCATGATCTCAATCTTGAAGAACCGTTGATCACCTCATTCGGACCTGTTCGACTCCCGGCTCCTACGCCCCTCCCCGCAAGACTTGGAAGCAACAAGTACGAATCTCCACGCTGACCTTCGCCTTAGATC
>DATEOJ010000132.1:0-13200 GCA_035274235.1 Pyrinomonadaceae bacterium | reverse complement strand
CGAGCGCGTTGCGAATCGCCCGAGCGAAGTCGACTGCATGCTCGCCATCACCGTGAAGGCAAATTGTCTCCGCGACGATCGAAACAACATCGCCACTTGTCGCAACGACGTTTCCTTGTTCGACCATTCGCATCGCTTGTTGGACTGACACCTCGTCATCCGTAATAAGCGCATTTGGTTCGCTCCGTGGCGTAAGACTTCCATCGGTTCGATATGTACGATCTGCAAAAACTTCAGATGCCGTTCTTAAACCCGCCGACTTCGCTTGGGAGATCAGATAGCTTTGCGACAATCCGTACAGGATCATCTCCTTGTTGACTGAAGCTACCGCTTCCGCGATCGCCGCGGCAAGGTCCTTATCACGAGCGGCTTGGTTGTACATCGCTCCATGAGGCTTCACGTGATGTAGCCCGACGCCAAGCGAATCACAGATGTCCTTCATTGCGAGGATCTGTTCGCGGACCAATTCAAAAACTTCGTTGACCGGAAGCGACATCAGCGTTCGTCCAAAATTCTCTCGATCTCGGTATCCCGGATGAGCACCGATCGCGACGCCGTGAGCGATCGCTAACTCCGCCGTGCGACGCATCGTCGCTGTGTCGCCCGCGTGAAAACCGCACGCGATGTTCGCCGACGAAATGTACTTCATCAGCTCCGCATCGTTGTCGCAGCCCTCGCCGAGATCGCAGTTAAGATCGATCGAACGCATTTTGTCTCTGCAATTTACACCCGACCCGAAGATAATTCAATTCGCGTTCGAATCGTTGGGCGAGGTGTTCTGCTTCGTTGACGGAAACAAGTTGGAAGCTGACGCCATCGTTCGGTCCGAGTTGAGCAAGCAACGGTAGATCGACCGAGATAACATTGCCGATCCGTGGGTAGCCACCCGATGTTTGGTGATCGGCCATGAGTACGATCAACTGACCGTCGGGCAATAGTTGAATCGTTCCGAATGCCACCGCCGCTGACACCATCTCGCGCGCATGGAGCAAGTGCACCGGCTTGCCCGACAGGCGATAGCCCATTCGATTGCAATCATTCGTCAACGTAAATCCATCGGTGAGAAACGTTCGCTCGCTCGACGCAGTTAGAAACTCGAACTCGGGTCCGGCGACAATGCGGACGGTAGGGAAGCGATTGTAGCGAGGCAAGAGGGAAAGGCCGGCCGAGAGATCCTTCGATACTCCGCCCGACTCGCAATCGATTAGATCACCGGCAACGAGTTTCGAGTCGCCGATCGCCAGATTTGTGCTACTGCTTCCTAACCAACCATCGCAAAGGATCCCACCGTGGACGGCAATATAAGCCCGACTGCCTGACCCCTTTTTCGAGAAGGTAAGAACATCGCCCGCGGTCGCTTTGGTGACGCTCCAGTTGCGGACGCTCTTACGGGACAACTTCGCGCCGAAGTCCGCGCCTGAGATTGCGAACGTGGTGTCGGCGTCAAACTCGAGCTCGACCGCCGGGAAATGGGTCTCGATCACAGCAGAGCTTTCGTCGCTGCCGACAAGCGTGTTTGCGATTCGTGCCGCCGTCGTATCCATTACACCGCACGGATTTATGCAGAAACGCCTGGCACCGGTGCGCCCGAGGTCTTGGACCGTTGTCAGGATTCCAGGTTTGCGGATGATGAGGGGCATCGTTTGGTCTCTGCCGGTAATTCTGTAATGCGCTAATTACTAATTTTGTAATTGGTCCCGCCGGACGAACCGCACGTTGTCCCCGGGCCGCAGCATACACGGCTCTTCCGCTTCAGGCGTAAACAACTCGAGATCCGTGCGACCGATGATCTGCCAGCCGCCCGGTGATTCGAGTGGATAGATCCCGGTTTGACGACCCGCGATCCCGACGCTGCCTTTCGGTACTTTCAGTCGCGGCGCCTGTCTACGCGGCGCTGCGATTCGTTCGTCGACCTCGCCCATGTACGCGAAGCCCGGAAGAAAGCCGAGCATGAAGACGCGGTATGTTGCGTTTGTAAAGATCTCGACGACATCCTTGGTCGACAGACCGCCGAGGTCTGCGACGTCGCTCAAATCGAGAGCGGCATTCGGTCCGAAGTCGACCGGGATCTCGATGAGTCGACTCTCAGTCGATCGTTCATCCTCAACATCGATCCTGGAGACAATGCGCCGCACCGCATCGAAAGCGCTTTCGCGTTCCGGAAACGCCGCTCGAGTTGTGAGCGTGTCGTAGAAGATCGCGAGCGACGAGTAAGCAGGTACCGCTTCAACGAAACCGGGAAATGGATTCATTGTGAGATGCTCGGCCAGCGAGATGACGCGTTGATTTAGTTCGAGCGAGATCACGTTGCCAAAGTCGACCGTGATGGCGTTGTCGCCTAGCGGAAGAATCTTTGGCAAGTCGGGCATAAATTATCTGGTGCGTTGTTTCGGATCGAGATACTCGCGAAGACCGTCGCCGATAAAGTTGAAGGCGAGTACGGTCAATGCGATCGCGATCGCCGGGAAGAATAAAACGTGTGGAGAGTTGTAGAGGATGTCGAATGTGCGCGACTCTTCGATCATCGTTCCCCAGCTCGGTGCCGGCGGGGGAATGCCGAGACCAAGAAATGAGAGTGACGCTTCGGACAAAACCGCGCCTGCCATACCAAGCGACGCCTGAACGATCAGCGGCTGCACAGCATTTGGCATGATATGCGTGAACAGGATCCGCATATTGCTCGCACCAAGCGCACGGGCCGCCTGGACAAAATCGTACTCGCGAACTTTCAACACCTGCGCACGCATCACGCGTGCGTAGCCGACCCAACCGATCACGCACAATGCGAGAATGGTCTTCCCAAGACCGGCTCCAAGAAATGCGACCAATGCGATCGCGAGAAGAAGTCCGGGGAACGCGAGGAAGACGTTGAAGACATAACCCGACAACACCTTGTCGACCCATCCGCCGTAGAAACCCGCGATCGCGCCGATAAAGATACCGATGACCGACGAAACGGTAACGACGGTGATTCCGACCTGTAGCGATATCCGCGCACCGTAGACGACCCGCGAGAAAACATCACGACCGAGAGCGTCGGTTCCAAACCAATGTTGGGCTGACGGATCGGCGTAACGCGTGAGCAGGTTCTGCACCGTCACGTCGTGCGTCGCGATAAGAGGCGCAAAGATCGCCGTCAATATGACGACCGCCGCTATCGCGATGCCGATGTATGCAAGCCTATTCATTTCCAATTGCTTTTGTTAACGCGTAGATCGCGGAGACCGCTGAGGAAACAATTAATGCCGCCTCTGCCTGCTCCGCGGTCTCTGCGTTACGAACCATCACGACAATCTAATCCTCGGGTCTAGCCTGCTGTAGACAAGATCCGTCAGAGCGTTAGCCAGAATATACGTCACGCTGATCACGAGGACGCAGCCTTGGACGAGACGATAGTCGCGTTTGCCGATGCCGTCTTCCAGAAGCAAGAGCCCGAGGCCTTGCCAGCTGAATATTTTCTCCGTGATGATCGCTCCGGCGAGAAGCACGCCGAGCTGCAGACCGAGTACGGTCACGACCGGGATCAGTCCGTTCTTCAAGACGTGTTTGTACACCACGGTTCTCTCGCTCAACCCTTTCGCCCGCGCCGTGCGGACGTAGTCTTCGCCGAGTTCTTCGATCACACTCGACCGCACCATGCGAGTGAGGATCGCTGAGAGAGCCGCACCGAGCGTTACCGCGGGAAGTATGATGTCTTCGGGATGCGCACTTCCTGTCGGGACAAACCAGCCGAGCTTCACCGCGAAGATGTAAACGAGAAACGGACCGATGACGAATGTCGGCAGTGAGATTCCGAGCAGAGCGACAAACGACGCGACGTTGTCGACAAGTCGATTCTTGTTCGTGCCCGCAACGACGCCGAGCGGTAGCGCGATGCCGATCGCGACCAACATCGACGCGAGAGCGAGTTTGATCGTCGACGGATAGCGCTCGAGGATCATGTTGAGCACGGGCTGGTCGGTCCGAAACGAACGACCGAGATCGCCTCGAATAAGCCCGGAGAAGTAGTCGACGTAACGATTGTCCGCGCCGTTCCATTGAAATCCGTTCTCGCTCGAATACGTAAAGAAAAACGCGGGTCGATCGAGTCCGTGTTTCTGATTGAAGTTTGCGATCTGTTCCGGCGTCGCGGTTTCTCCGAGAATCGTCGTCGCAGGATCGCCGGGCACAAGCTCGATGAGAAGCGTCACCAGCGACACCACTGTCCATATGACGAGCAGCATCAGTCCGAGCTGGCGAAAAAAGTTTTTGAGCTTATGCCTCATGAAGGATGAGGGATGAAGGATGAAGGATGAAGGAAGAAGCAGCCCGCTTCATCCCTCATCCTTCATCCTTCATCCTTTCGAGATTCTACCGTTCGGGTTCACTTCTGTCACGGCAGGCTAAGACGCTACAATATTTGCATATGCATGAACGCGACATCTTCGACGAACGGCAAGAGATCAAGACGGCGAACTACTCGTGCCCATTCTGCCGCGAACGAAACGATTACGACATCCGCTGGCTAAAGCGTGTGAAGAAACGAAACTTGCCGAGAAACATGAACGAGCACGATCGCTCGCAGTTTGAAAAGTCGCGCGACTATATGGTCCGCGTTGATGATCAGCTTATGTGCAAAAACATGCGGTGTCGAAAACGGTTTGAGATCCCGTCGTCGCAGACCGTTGTCTTCATCTGAGAATTTCTAGGTGAAGATATCTCCGTGTGCTATGCTCTTCGTAAATCAAAAGGGCAGGGAGGTCGCATGATAAACGGAAAGAAATTGGAGTTCTACGAACGTGAGGAAGTTCCGGACGAAGAGACTCAGGAGTTTATCAAAGAGGAGATCGATCACGCTCCGAAAGCTCCGCAGGAACTTCTGGAGCGGATAAATGCGAACCATGCCGCGTCGCCGGCAGACGCCGGCGGCGACATCGATGCCGAGTGGGAGGACGTGAACGACTCGGGTGCCGAGAGTGTGTTCGGTCATAACCCGACGCCGGATCAGTCAGATGTTGAGGAGAACGCAAATGCCATGGGCATCGCGTACGAGGACAACGAACCGTTGGACCTCCTCGAGAAGATCGAGAAGCGCGACCGCGATAGGTTTGAGTTGAACGAGAATTCGAAATCGGGTCGGGATTCGATTTGAGAGTTGAGATGAGTTTGAGTGGAGGGGCTTCCTGAGTTGGAGGCCTCTTTCGTTTTTGAGCGAGGAGATCTCCGTTAGTCCGCTTATAGCTTCCTTGCCTTAGCTCCAGCTCGACAAGCTAGAGCTTCACGACGACAAGCTAGCTGTTTAAATTGCCTCCATCCTTTAGGTGGAGGAAATTTAAACAGCTAGCTTAGCGAGTTAGCCTTCAACAACGTCCGCTGCTCGACAAGCCGCGATGTCCACGCGATCCCAAATCCCAAATCCCAAATCCCAAATCCCAAATCCCAAATCCCAAATCCCAAATCGAAAGAGGCCGCCCGTCGGACAGCCTCTTCTCGTTTCGTTATGTTTCTCCTTAGTAGATCGTGAACGAGTAATCGATCGTGATCGTCTTTGAAACCGGAACACCGTTTACCTTCGCGGGATCGAACCTTAGGAGTCTCGCGGCGGCGATCGCCTGTTCGGTCAAACCGTGCGGGAGACGCGTAACCGGAGTGATCGATCCAACCTGACCGGACGCCAACAACGTCACCTTCAGACGGACGCTGCCCTGAACATTGTTCGTACGGCCTTCATCGGTGTATTTGGCCTGCGGTTTTGAAATGATCTTCAACGGGCTGGTTACCTTAGCAACTGCGATGCTCGGAGGGCCTCCGCCACCCGGACCGCTCCCATCACCGTTTCCGCTGCCGTATCCGCCGCCGCTACCCGAACCGCTGCCACTGCCGGCACCCGTCCCGTAACCGCTGCCCTGACCCTGTCCGATACCGCTGCCCTGACCACCGCCGGAGCCGGTTCCGTTTGAAAGGCCACCAAACTTCGAATTCGGATCACCGTAGCGATCATAGATCTTCGGGAACTTGCGGTCGCCTTCGGTCGTCGCGATCGGCTGCTTCAACTCGAAGTTGTCGTTCTTGACGATGCTCACGTCCGGCTTGATGTGAGTCGGGGTTCGCGACTGGTCGGCGAGATCGCCCTGTGACGTCTCTTCTTTTTCTTCACGGCCACCGCCGCCACCACCGCCGCCCTTTTCCTTGTCGGCCTTCTGCGGCTCGTCCTCGATCGGCATCGGTACCTCGTCGATAAGGTACGCCAGCGAATTTTCACTTCCGATCGCACCGACTTCGAGAGTCTTGCCAAACAGCGATACACCCCATGCGAAAACGGCGATAACTGTTACAAGAGCCGTCGCTCCGAGCAAAAGCTGGTTTCGCTGCTTATGATTCTTGTCCTGAACAACGGTGACGTAAAAGCCGCCGTCATCCGGATGCGAGTAGTCCCAACCTGCGGCTGCGTCAAAAGCCGAGTCGGGAACATCGGCATATTTGCCTTGGTACTGATAACTGGAATGAGCACGAGCGGATTCGTCCGACAAACCGAGGAAGTTAGATCCGCCTACAAAAGCAGGGGCTGCCGGAGCGCTCGGCTGAGCGGCACGAGCTCGGCGAGATTCTCGATACTCTCCGTCAATGAGACCGGTGAGACCCGCACCAGAGACATATGTCACGTTGGTGGCAGGAGTCTCATAAACCTCATCCGTAACCTCGTGGTCGACCTCTTGGTCAAATACACCATCGTCAAACGACGCAATAGGTTCGTCCTCAACTTCATCAAATGAAGCCGGGGCCTCTTCAACTTCGATCGGTGTCGCATCCACCTCTTCGGCTTCGGTCTCGACAAAGGAAGTTACCGGGATCTCCGGTTCTACAGAGATCGGGGTTGCATCGATCGGCTGCTCGGCCGGTGCGGTCTCGATGCTGGCAGGGACGCTCGCCATGCCATCTACCGGATTCATCTCGAAAGCTTGCAGTGGAGCTCCGCAATCAGGACAAAACCCAAACCTCTCGGCAAATCCTTCATCACACGAACTGCAATACTTAACAATCTTTCCCATCTTTAAGGCCTCACAATTACGTGCCCAGGCGGGCATCAAAGGGTGAAATAATTATAACTCGATTTTCGCAGATGTTAAGCGATTTATCCTTTTGGAGCCACCGCTTTAAACCCGGCTTGTTCAAGAAAGTCTGATGCCTCCCTGATTTCCCGCGTTCGCCGTGCGGAGCGAACTTTTTTCACCATATCACCTAAACCGCGGCTTACAACGCTTCAATGGAGTTTTGCAACCAAAACGAGTAACATCACACTTTTCCCGAATGTATCAGTAAATGCGACTTTTTAACCTAACAGCGAGACTCACTTTCACTGTCCTCATTCTCGTCATTCTGACCGAATTCGCCAGCGCACAGCGACCCGGCAGCCAGGTTCCTCGTCAGGAAAAACTCCTCAACGGACTCAAGGTCCTGATGTGGAATGATCCGTCGGCGCCGGATGTACGGGTAAGCGTCAGGGTGCACGCCGGATCGTCTTTTGACCCCCAGGGCAAGGAAGGCGTTATGCGGATTCTCGCGAACAGTATCTTCCCGACGCCCGATTCCCGTCAGTTTTTCAAAGAAGAGCTCGGTGGCTCGCTCGAAGTCATCACCAATTACGACTACATTCAGATCAATGGAACGGCAAAGTCGTCTGAGTTTCTGACGTTGCTTGAGACGGTGTCGCAAGCGGTCGAAAATCCTTCCATTGAGAAAGAAACTATCGCTGCCCTGAAAAAAGCACAGCTGGAAGAACTGACAGTATTGTCAAAAGACCCGGCCTATGTCGCGGATCAGGCCGCCGCGAAACGGCTTTATGGGACATTTCCCTACGGTCGTCCGCAGCTAGGCACCGTTGAGTCGCTCGAGAGAATCGATTTTGCAGATCTTTTATTCGCGAAAGAACGTCTTCTCTCAGCCGATAACGCTACGGTGGCGATCAGCGGTAACTTTAACAGCGATCTCGGATTCCGGGCCGCTCGACGCTATCTCGGAGCATGGTTGAAGTCTGACAAGAAAGTCCCCTCGACATTCCGCCAACCCGACGATCCCGATGTAAAGCCACTCGAGATCAACCTTCCGGAGTTGAGCTCGACGGTTTCACGACGGATTCGGCGAGGAGTGGCGAGAAACGATAAAGACTATTTTGCGGCCGAGGTGTTGAGTCGCTTGCTCGCTGCACGAAGCACCGACAAAGGTCCGGTAACCGTGGCGAACGAAGCCTTCGTGCTGCCTGGCGCGATCGTCGTTCGTGGGACATCGATGGGCTCCGTTGAGTGGCCGAAGGGTATGACCGAGGACGAAGTTTCGCGAATGCGAGCATCGGTCCAAGGCGACTATGACAAACGTTCGCTCGCCGACAAATGGCTCGATGCCGACACTTATAAACTGACATCCGTCACGGACGATGCGACGACGCTGCAAAATATTCGTCTCGCGGATGTCCAGCGTGTTGCCGAACGCCTGTCGAAGAATCCGGAAGTCACAGTCATCGTCAAGCAGGGAAGTTAGGACGATGGCCACCGAACGCACCGCAAGCGAGATCGCGCACTCGCGGGCTGTCCGCGAGATGTTCGCCGGGATAGCCGGCCGATACGATCTTCTCAATCATCTACTCTCGATCAACATCGACAAGCGATGGCGACGGCGAGTCCGCGAGAAACTTGCCGCTACACTCGCAGACTCGAACGCGCTCGTCCTTGATGTCGCGTGCGGAACGGGAGATCTTTCGATCGAGTTGAACCAGGATGCGAAGGCGACGATCGTCGGCTCCGACTTCTGTCGCCCGATGCTCGAGGTTGCGAAAGAGAAAGCCGGTGATGTTATCCCGTTTGTCGAAGGCGACGCGATGAGCCTGCCGTTTGCGGACAATAGTTTCGACGCACTGACGATAGCTTTCGGACTGCGGAACCTTCCGAATTTCTCAAACGGACTCACCGAGCTGTCTCGCGTTCTTAAACCCGGCGGTCAGATAGTTGTACTCGAATTTTCGAGCCCTGTCGTACCGGGATTTCGAAGCTTGTTCAATTTCTACTTCAATCAGGTTTTGCCGCGGGTTGGTGGGCTAGTCAGCGGATCGCGGGGCGCATACGAATACCTGCCCGACTCGGTGTCGAAGTTTCCCGATCAGAAAGGACTTGTCCGAATGATGAATGAGGCGGGCTTTGAGTCTGTCGAGTTCGAGAATCTTACCGGCGGCATCGCCGCCATCCACTGCGGGCGGCGCTAGACGCCCGAGAGCTTCCTCAAATAATCAAAACTAAAAATTCCCGAGTCGTGCCCGTCGGAGAAGTGAAAGTTGAGAGCGTAGCGGCCGACGATCGAGATATGGCGGAACGACGTGTCGTCCGGGATAGTACCGTCGTCGAGCATCTTTTCGCCCGTCCACTCGTTGATACAACCGGCGCACGGACACGCACGACGCAGACCGGCGGCGTTATATCGCGTCTCCGCGTCATCCGACCACTGGATCGATACCTCGGAATCGTTTTCTTCGATGATTTGAACGGGTTCTAGCATTAGAGCTTTGCTTCGATGTGCTCGGCCTCAATGTCGTAGTGTGACGCGTGATATACAGGCTCGCCGTCACGTAGGACGATCGCTTGCGGCGACTCATGTCGTACGCCGGTGATCGTAGCGATCGCGTTCGAGATCTCGCGATGCGTCTGAATTACGACGAGGTTGATATCGCCATTTACCTGACTGACCTCGCGATAGACTCCACTGCTTATCCCGCAGGTGAGCGAATGTTTGAAGAGTATGACCGGGCGCTCGTGAGACTCGGCGACAAGGCGCTCGAGTCCCTCGATCGAATCTACGTTGATAAAGTTTGCTGACATCCTTATGACCAATTATAGGAGCCTGGCGGCGGCGGACTCATGTGCGGCTGTGCTCCTAAGGGAGGAAAGACTCTTCTGTAAGCCGCAACGTTGCCTGCGATCATGATCGGGATGACAAAATAGAGACCGATGCAGAGCGCGAGATAGCCGATTAACATCAAGACGAAGTTAACGACTACGAGTCCGGCGATCCCACTCAAGTTTGCCCAGACCGCCCGGGCACTGAGCTTCATCGCGTCTATCGCACCAAGGTTTCGATCGACGAGTAGCGGGAATGAAAATGTCAGCAGTGTGTGGAAACAAACCAAAGCGATCAGGACCGCAAGGTCGATGATTCCAACAATGACCAATCCGCCGAGCATACCGGCTTCGCCCGCTTGAGCTCCGCCGACCACCGCTGCGAGGATCGTAATGTACGCGAAGACGTAGTAGCCGATTGCCGGGACGATCATGATCAGCATAACTACCAGCCCCGGGCCGAAATAGTTCATGCCCTTCCAAAGATCATCGAAGGTCACCGGATGTCCGTCGATAGCTCGCAGATAGGCGTAGAACATCCCGCAGATCATCGCACCCGCGAGGATATACATCGTAAAGCCCCCGATCAGACCACCGACGAGCGTAATTGCAAAAAGAAGCCAGTAGTCACGCTTGATCCGCTCGAAGCCTTCCTTCACGCACTCAACAGGGCTGATAACGCCGGTTCTGAATTCTGTGTTTGTCATAAGCAGTGGTCGGTGGTCAGTGGTCAGTGGTCAGTGGTCAGTAGGAGGTATAGGACTAATAGGACTAAGAGGACATATAGGTCCTATTGGTCCTATTGGTCCAATACCTCACACATCAATTCAAATCGTAAATCTTCTCAACATACTCCCGCACCATGCGGTCGCTTGAGAACTGAGGTGTGAGAGTCGCGATCGAGTTTTTCATCCGGCGGATCCATTCCGGCGGTATGCCAAACTCGTCTCTTTGATAAAACGCCGGAACGATGGCTTGTTCCAATACTGAATAAAGCGACTCGGCATCTTCGCGGTCTGAGACCTCGTCGCTTTCGTCCTCGCTGAGGTCGCCGATCGAGAAACCGTTCTCGCCGTTGTAGCCTTCGATCCACCAGCCGTCGAGTATCGAGAAGTTCAGTACACCGTTCATCGCGGCTTTCATACCGCTCGTGCCGCTCGCCTCAAGCGGGCGACGTGGAACATTCATCCAAACATCGACGCCGTGGACAAGATATCTTGCGACTTCCTGGTCGTAGTCCTCGATAAAAACCGCCCGACGCTGCCAGTTCGAATCGTGATTGATGCTCATCAACTCCTGAAGTATCTGTTTCGCGGTGCGATCCTGCGGGTGGGCCTTGCCGGCGAAAACAAACTGGACCGGTCGATCGACATTGTCGACCAGACGAAGCAGTCGCTCCAGATCCGACAAAAGAAGATTCCATCGCTTATACGCCGCGACGCGTCGGGCAAATCCGATCGTGAGCGCGTTTGGCGAGAGAAGCTTGCGGGTGTCGATGTGTTCATGGATCGTATCTTGGCTGCCGATATCTTGAACAGCGGTTCGTTCGCGGATGAACCCGATCAACATGTTCTTGAGAAACTGGTGCGTCTCCCAGATCGCCGAGTCCGGGATCGCATTGACCGCCGCGGCCCATTCGGACGGATCCGCGAGTGCCCGCGACCAATCCTCGCCGATAGAGCGTTCGTAGAGCCTTTGAAAGCCGTCGGCGACCCAGGTCGGAGGATGAACACCGTTCGTGACAAAGCTGATGGGCACGTCGTTCACATCGGTGTTCTCGGAGAACATTTTATGCCACAGGCCGCGCGATACCTCTCCGTGTTTCTCGCTGACGCCATTGGCTGATCTGGACATGCGCAACGCGAACGGCGTCATTCCAAACTGTTCGCTGCTGTCACCTGTATTGATTCGCCCGAGATCGAAGAAATTCTCTTCAGTAAGTTTGAGGCTCGCGATAAAGTTCGCGTCGAAGCAATCATGAAGTTCGTTCACCGAGAACGCGTCGTTGCCGGCGGCGACCGGCGTATGAGTAGTGAAGACGCATTGGGTGCGAACGTTCTGCTGCGCGTCGTGGAACGATGCGTCGGGGTTCGCGTCGAGAAATTCGCGTGCAAGTTCGAGTGTCAGGAAGGCCGAATGCCCTTCGTTGAGGTGAAACACTTTCGGATCGACGCCGAGTTTTCTCAATAACCGAACGCCGCCGATGCCTAGGACCTTTTCCTGGACGATACGCGTTTCCGTACTGCCCCCGTAAAGATGACCGGTGATGAGTCGATCGATCTCGTTGTTCTGCGGAACGTTGGTATCGAGCAGGTAGAGCGAGATGCGTCCGACCTTCGCGAGCCAAGCTTGTGCGGTGACCTCGCGTCCTCGGATGTGAACCATCACGGTAACGCGTTCGCCGTTCTCGTCGCGAACCGGCGTCAACGCCAGTTCAGATTCGAACACATCGTTGTAACGTTCTTCCTGCCATCCGTCGTGGCCGATGCTCTGACGGAAATAGCCGTATCTATAAAGAAGACCGACCGCCACGAGCGGCAGATTCAGATCGCTCGCGGACTTCAAATGATCACCCGCTAGAATTCCCAGACCGCCCGAATAATTCGGCAGAGAATTGTGAACGCCATACTCCGCGCAGAAGTAAGCTATCGACGCCTCGCCGGCATTTTCCGCGACGTATGCGTCAAATCGATTTGAGAACTCTTGAAGACGCGCAACATAGACGTCGTCCGCGGCCTTCTGCCACATCCGGAGTTCGCTTATGCGGGTCAGCAATGAGCGCGGGTTCTGCTCGCAAACGTCCCAAAGAGCGGGATCGAGTGAACGGAAGAGATCGACACCTTCGGGGTGCCATGACCAATAAAAATTCTGTGAGATGCGGTCGAGTGAGCGTAACTTCTCGGGTATATTGTCGGCCCGCGAAAAACTGTCGCGGAAAAAACCCTCCGCGGCCTTGGTCTGAACGGCTTGTTGCATTGATTGGATGGAAACGTCGGTCATTAAAACGCCTGAGTTTCCAAGAACTATACGGCAAGTGGTTCTTGAGGGGCAAACTAGTTCCGCGGGGATTTTTTCGGGGTTTCTTCGGGTCTTCCGGTGTTCCATGAGTCGGACCAAGCCTAATCACTAAATACACGGACGACCTAGAAGTAACACCGAATCGTCACCTGGTAACCGCGCTTTTAATAAACGTTTCCGCATCCCCCTCGGAAAAAAAGACGAGCGTCAGCTCCAGACCGGGATTTTGTTCCACGGCGATCGATACCGTTTGAAGGACCACCGACGCGGCTTCGTATTTCGGATACCCGTATACACCGGTTGAGATCGACGGAAACGAAAT
>DATEOJ010000131.1:0-14437 GCA_035274235.1 Pyrinomonadaceae bacterium | reverse complement strand
ATCGCGGCTTTGAGTTGGGAAGCACCGCCGTCTACGAGTACAAGATCGGCAGTTTGCCGCGACAAACGCCTCGCAACGAAAGCTCGTAGCGTATCCAGCTCGCTCGTTTTGTCCGATACCCAGTGTTCGTATTCGTGCGGCAAATGATTGCCGTCTTCCCAAACTGCCACGGCCGCCGCGAAACCGGTCGCCGATATGTGCGCCGCATCGAACGCCTCGATCCGATGCGGCGTACGATCAAGACCAAACTCATTCTGAAGCTGGTTAAGGAGCTGAGTTAAAGTTGGTCTACGCGTGCGACGTTCGAGCTCGATCTTCGCTTTGGTCAGTTCGATACCGCGCTCGGCCGTTATCCGACGATTCGTGTCACCCGCAACAGTGATGCTTATCTTTCGCCCAAATCTTTTTCTCAACTCCTCCGTAAGAGCTGCACGACCTTCAAACTCATGCGAGACTCGGATCTCTTTTGGTAGATGAAACCGATAAAACTGCTCGATCACATCTCGAAGTGCCCTTGGCGGATCGTCCAGACCGGCAAATGCATAGACCATCTCGCCGAGCGTTCGACGTCCACGTTGCGATAGGACGATCACATATACAGCCTCGTCATCCGCATGAAGGTCGATGGTGTCGACGGTGTCGTCGAGCCAAACTTTGTTTCGTGGCTGAGACCAGAACCACTCGACCTTTTGAAGGATGTCGCGGAAGAAGGCTGCGGTTTCAAAGTCAAGAGCGTCAGCGGCGTGCTCGATCTTCTTTGAAATTGACGCGAGCAATAGTTCGCGATCGTTTCGAAGGAACAACCGAACAAGATTCACCATCTCGAGATAGCGGTCGCGGTCGCACAAGCTCGATACGCACGGAGCCACGCATCGCCGCGCATAATATTGCGTGCACGGCACCGCAAAATTTCCATCGATCTCGATCGCACAACTTCGAAGGCGAAACGTGCGGTTTAGAAAGTCGATAAGGATACGTGCGTTGGTCCGATTGAGGAACGCGCCGAAGTACTCGTCGTCATCGTTATTGAGGATGCGGGTAGCAAGCGCGCGCGGGAAGGGTTCGTTGGTGAGTTTGATGTGGGGGAAGACGGGTTGATCTGTGATGGAAAACCTTGATCTAGTCATCGGCTTGTTGATCCTGGCGGGCAGTACCGCTTGCGTGAGCGCGTGGTCGGGCGTTCAGGACAATTGTCGTCTGTTCTTGCCCGCGCCGCACCACCCGCTCACGCGAGCGGTACCGCCTTTGGTTTCCATCATGCTCTCTGACCTACAATCGCATCGAGCATCTCATGTATCGTCTCGATCGAATCCGCCTGGTCGATGGTCTTATCGTCACGAAACCGCAGGATCCTTGGAAACCGCACGGCGACGCCGGACTTGTGTCGTGTTGATTTCTGTATCGCCTCGAAACCGATCTCGAACACGAGTTGCGGCTTGACCGAACGCACCGGGCCAAAAGTCTCGATCGTATTCGCCCGGATGAATCTATCGACGACTCGGATCTCGGCGTCGGTCAGACCCGAATATGCCTTCGCGAAAGGCACAAGCTCATCGTCACGCCACACCGCGAATGTGTAATCAGTAAAAAGGTTCGAACGCTTTCCGCTTCCCTTCTGTGCATAGATAAGAACTGCATCGACCGTCAGCGGATCGATCTTCCACTTCCACCAATCACCGCGATGACGTCCGGTCCGATACGGCGACTCGCGACGCTTCAGCATGAAACCCTCAACACCGAGCTCGCGACTTTGCTCGCGACGTGCGGCGAGATCGTTCCAGTCCGCGGCCTCTACAACTTCGGTTATTCGAAAAATTCGTTGCGACTCGGACGGCAACGATTTAATAAGTTGCTCGAGCATCTCGCGACGCGAGCGAAAATCTAGCGAACGAATATCGTCGCCGTTGATCTCGAGCAGATCGTAGACCTGTAGTATCACCGGGACCTCGGATAGGATCTTCGCGGAGAGATTCTTTCGTCCGATCCGTCGTTGCAGTTCGGTGAACGGCATCACGCGATTGTCGACCCACGGCAGCACCTCGCCATCGAGAACCGTACCGTCGGGGAGCAAATACGCGGCGTCCGTGATCTCCGGAAAACGATCGGTGATCAAGTCCTCGCCACGCGACCAGATGAACACTTCGCCCTTTCGTTTGATCACCTGTGCTCGGATGCCGTCCCACTTCCACTCAGCTTGCCAGTCTGAAATATCGCCGAGCTCGTTCGGCTGAAGGTCGATCTGATGTGCGAGATGAAACGGATACGGTCGTGAGATCGGTGTTTCGTCACCGTCGAGCTGCGCATCGACCAGGCGCGTAAAGAACTCAGGCGTCGGGTCCCACTCTCCCATCGCGCGGTGCGTGATCACGTCGGTGGGAAGTTCGGAAAGCTGCGACAACGCGCGGACTACGAGCTGTTGCGAAACTCCGACGCGGAATGCACCCGAGATCAATTTGTTGTAGACAAGCCGCTGCGAGTAGTTCATCCGGGACCATGCGTCGGTAACGGATTCGCGTTGAGTTTCAGGATCGCTCCCACGCAGCGGAAGAAGCTGCTGCTCGACGAGGACGTGCAATGGAGTTTCATCGATCTTTGAAGTGTTCGGTAGAAGTAGTGCACTCGTCTCGGCACCATCGCCAACGGTGTCGCGCGACTCGAGGTACAGCCAATCCGGTATCCCGGACATCTCGATCGCCCACTCGCGCAAGAACCTCGACGGCACGATCTGCCGCGGCTTCCGTCCGGACAAAAAATAAAACGCCCACGCCGCATCCGCCGGCGCCGCGCGTTCAAAATAGAACCTTATCGCCTCGACCTTCTCGTTGGTCTTATTTGTCTGGTCGAGCTCGACGTAGAGTTCAGTGAACAGCTTCATAAAAATCGAGAAGGATAAGTAAAAAGTAAAAAGGCAAAAGTAAATGGTGCTAACACGCCGTCGGCGAGGCTATCGATATTTACAATTTATTTTTTACTTTTTACTTTTTACTTTTGCTCTTACTTCTCACCTTCCTCATCCGACATCTCCGGCGCGTCGTCGCCAACGAATTTTGTTTTCACAGCGACGGCATTTATTCCGGTCTCCTTGAGATATCGCTCGACTTCGTCTGCGAACCCGTGGGTTACGTAAACGGTCTCCGCCTCGGTCGCCCTGATCGCCGTCAATAACTCAGGCCAGTCCGCATGGTCCGAGACGACGAACCCGCGATCCACCGCGCGTTGTCGGCGGGCACCGCGGACCATCATCCAACCGGATGCAAATGCCGTCGACTGCGACCCAAATCTTCGCATCCACGTCGATGCTTGTGCTGACGGTGGTGCGATGATCAGCGACCCGGCAAATTCTTTTTTGTTTGTCACGCTGCCTGCATAGATCGTCGGCGGCAACGCGACGCCCGACTCTCGATACGCATCCGTGAGACGCTCCACAGAACCGTGTGTATAGATCTTCCCAAGACTGCTATCGATGCCGCTCATGATCCGCTGCGCCTTTCCGAGTGCGTACGCGAAGATCACCGACGCTTTTCCTTTCTCGATATTTCGCCGCCACCACGCATTGATCTCGTCAAAGATCTGGCTGGTCGGCGGCCAGCGATAGATCGGCAGACCGAATGTCGCCTCGGTAATGAAGTGATGACACTTGATCGTTTCGAACGGTGCACATGTCGGGTCGGGTGCGAGTTTGTAATCGCCCGAGACGACCCAAACCTCGCCCTTGTATTCGACGCGGACCTGGGCGGACCCGAGTATATGACCGGCCGGGTGAAACGAAACTTTGACGCCATCGACTGTCGTCGTCTTTCCGTAATCTTCGGTCGCGATCTTTGCCTCAGGATCGAGGCGGAGTCGTGCGAGTCGTTCGCCTGCTTTTGTTACGAGGTAACGCGAGTGTCCGCGGTAGGCGTGGTCGGCATGCGCGTGGGTAACGATCGCTTTCTTTACCGGACGCCATGGATCGATATAGAAGTCGCCCTGTTTGCAGTAAAACCCGCTCGGTGTGAGAGTGATCAGCCCGCCCCGCTTCATGAGTACAGTTTACCGTACTAAAGAGTAGCCCTGATTTGTAATTAACCGCGACCGTCGGTTTGGTTACATTGGTCACGGGCGAGTTGTGGACCGCTTCTGCAGACGACAAGACTCTGGCGGGCTTCGCCCGTATGATGAGCGGAAGGGCTCGGCCCTTCCGTCGGACTTCAACGATTGTTGGCGAGGCTCGGCCTCGAGGCAGGCGGCATAGCCGCCGGAAAGAAGGTGAGCCGTTCGGAAAGGCAGAGCCTTTCCGCTCATCATAGGGGCAAAGCCCCGGGCGTCTTGGTATAAGCGTCTTATTTCTTCTCCCCCACAAACGTCAACAACAACTTCTTATCGCGATACAGCATTAGCTTTTCCTTCGCGATTTCGTAGCGATTCGTCTTTTGAAGACCGTCGAGGAACTGGCGCTCGATCGACATCCGTTCGTCCTCGATACATGCTCGCATCGTCGACATGACATCGGTGAATTTCAGCGCGGTCCCGGTCGACGTATAGCTACCGCCAAAAACATTGCAGCTCGAATTTCCACCCGCGCTCAGTTTCTGTTCGTCGAATACGATGAACGCCGTCTTACCCAACTTACCGGTCGAGGTTCCGCCAATCGAATCCAGGACCCACTTACGATCCCTTAGTCCGATTGCGGTTTCTTGTCTCGTCACGCCCGTCAGTTTCATCACGAGCCGAGTTCGGTCGTATAGCTCAAGCGAATTTCCACGCTGACGAAAGCGATCGGCATTCTCGAGGGCCTTAACGAACGCCGTCTCTACTCGCTGAGCACGAGGTTCGATACACGCCATCTTCGTTGTGCCGATGTTCGAAAAGTCCAGCTGACGCCCCTGGAGGTCAGCGGTCCCGAACATCCGGTTGCAACCGGTGTGACCCGTAAATCGCGTTTGATCTATCTCGATATACGCCTTGGACGTCGGACCGACGTTCATACCCGCAACCTCGACTAACTTCCATTGCCGCATGCCGACCCGGTCAGCCTGCGCAAACGAGGCGACCGTTGCGGTCGCCATCAACACAATTAATCCTAATGTCTTCATTTCTTTTCTCCCTTGCTCGTTCCTAACCCTATGATTCATGCATCCAAGCACATGTTTCGGGCTTTTCACCCAAAACTAATGAACGCAGACCGGAAGTCGGCTTGCATTGGAATTTTTCTAAGCCGGAGGTGTGTGCCAGGTGTATAATTCGACGTTAGTTCACTAGCGAGCAAATCTTGCAACGAATTAGTAGGTTATTTGCATCAGTTTTCCGGCTTACCGGCGTAAAACGACGAGTCAACTCCTCTTCCCGAACCGGCAACGCCCGTCTGGAGGAAATATGTGGTTAAAGTCAAAGTCAATTCGGGTGTTTACATCGCTCTTGATGGTTGTAATTCTCGGCGTTTCGACGTTCGCAGATACGCTCTGGCTAAAAGACGGTAGCCGGATCAAAGGCAAGATCGTTAGTTTCGCGGATGGTAAGTTTACAGTCGCCGTCGGCCAGGGACCGAAGAAACGCAGGATGACGTTCACGGCCGACCAGGTTCAGGCGATCGTGTTCGAAACTCCGGTCGACAACCCGACGCTCGCGACAAACGGTCAGCCATCAAGATCTACGGCCGACCCCGTCGACAATCAACCGCAGCGATCAACCACGTATCCGACGACCCAGCCGCAGCGTTCGACAACATACCCGAACTCACAGCCAAGGTCTAACAACAATACTACTCAACGAAGCGGTCAGTCTGACACGACGATCATCACAGACGATGGTGTCCAGGACACGACGACATCGACTGGAACTTCCGCCAAGATCATCAGACCCAACACCACGCCGTCGAATCCACCGACGCGTAAGGTTACGTATTCGAAGCCCGTTGAACTATCGATCAAGGTTCATGCAGACAACACGGCGAACGGTTGGACCAACTCGGGCTGGATTGTAAAGAAAGGTCAACGCATCCGAGTGAGCGGCACCGGAGAAGTTTCGATCGGAAAAGGAAAGACGACGGGTCCCTCGGGTCTTTACGACGTAGACGATTCGGACAAACTACTAAAGAGTGTCCCGACAGGTGCTCTGATCGCGGTTATCGGCGATGATAACAATGACTTTATTTATATCGGGTCGGAGCGAGAGTTTACGGCGTCGAGAGACGGAGCCCTGTTTCTGGGGCTAAACGAGGGAAACCTCAACGATAATTCGGGCTCATACGAGGTGAAGATCGAGATCTCGCCTGAGAACTGACCTCCGGGCATTCGACCAACCCAGGGCGAATCGTTTGTATCTAACGGACATAAGTCCGGCCCGGAAAGGTATCACTATGCAATCGCTTGTTCCTCGATTTATTCGCTTTGTCACGATCGTGCTGATCGCTACCGTCGCACTTAATTCGCTTTCGCTGGCTCAGTCGCGTCCGCAGCGTCCGGAGCCGTCAAAGGGCGAAGGCGGCAAGCGAAACGCGCGTCCTTTACCGAAGACGGAGGAAGAACTAAAGAAGGAAGAGGAAGAGCGTAAGCGTCAGGAAGAGGAAAAGACGTCCACCGAGGAACCTGGTGTCGTCAGTGTCGATACAAACACGGTGAGCATCGACGCAGTCGTCTTCAACAAGAAGTCGGGACAGATCATTACCGGACTCAAGAAAGAGAATTTTGCGATATTTGAAAACGGTGTGAAGCAGAACATTTCGAGCTTCACGACACCGGATGCGCCTATCACCGTGACCGTAGTACTCGAGTACAGCAAGTGGACGGAAGCCTTTGGCCGCGCGAACACCGGTTCTTTCGAGCCCGGTGTTTATGAAGCGGTCCGCCCTGTCGCCGAATTTCTCGGACGCTTTATTCGTCCTCCTGATGACTATGCGTCGGTTATCGCGTTCGACCTTCGTCCGACACCGATCACTGACTTTACGAACGATCCGAATCGTTTGAGACAGACCGTCGACCTCTTATTCCGAAACAGCCCAGCGTTTCGCGAAAACAATCTTTACGACTCACTCAAGTTTGCTCTTGTCGGAGGTTTGGCAGATTCGGTTGTGCTTGAGCAGTCGAAGACCCGCAAATCTCAATACGGCGGTATGGTCGACGTAAAGGCAAAACGCCGGGCGATCCTGCTGGTCGCTTCGGGTCTAAACACGTTCAGTTCGATCAGTTTTAGTGACGTGCGCAAGATCGCTCAAGAGGCCGGGATCCCGATTTACATCATCAGCACCGCGAACTTGTTCTGCAAAATGTATTGCGACTATCTCGATCCGATGCGAGTCATGGTCGGAACGCCCGACCGTCTTGATTTCATCTCGGCGACAAACCAGATGAACACGCTCGCAAAAGAAACGGGTGGTGCGCACTTTCCGATGACGTTCCCGGGTGAGACGGGCGGATACTTGAACACCATTAATGCCCATCTGCGAAGCCAGTATAATCTTGCTTACGACCTCGATCAGCCTCACGAGCCTGGTAAGAAGTACAAGCTCGAGGTGAAGGTGGACGTTGATGGGGATGGCGTCTATGAGGACAAGACGTTTGTCGTCCAACACCGGCCCTTTATTATGGTGCCGAAGCCGAAGGACTCGCCTAAGTTGAAGAGTTAGGTGAACGTTAGGTTAGGTTTGACCGACGGGCAGGAACTACCGCCCGTCTTTTATTTTGGAACAGGCGACGCGTCTGATACCCTCGTAGATTGCGATTTTCATGAATCGACGCATTGTAGACAGTTATAAGAAGAAGCTCGCGGGCGAAGAAGGCTATGTCGTGAAACACGGCGCGTCGCTTCGAATCGCGCTTTGCTACCCGAACACGCACGCGATCGGAATGGCGAATCTGGGGCTGCATACGATGTATGAGCTGTTCAACCAGATCCCTGAGGTCTCGTGCGAGCGCGTTTTTCTGCCGGACCCGAACGACCTCAAAGAATACGAACGCTCACGAACTCCGCTTCTCTCATTCGAGACTCAAACTCCGGTTCGCGATTTCGATGTCGTCGCATTCTCGATCTCGTTTGAGACGGATTACCTGAACATGGCGCGGATGCTTCAGTTGTCTGGCATTCCGGTGTGGGCTTCCGAACGAAATCATTTTCATCCGCTTGTCGTGATGGGCGGTGCCGCGTCTTTCCTAAACCCGGAACCGATCGCTGAGTTCACCGACATCATCGCGGTAGGCGAAGGTGAGATTCTCGCGTACCAACTCGTCGACGCGATCTTCGAGAACGAAACGAAAGACGAGATACTTCTGGCCCTCGCGCGAATCGGTCGTGGATTCTATATCCCTTCTCTCTACGACGTCGTCTACAACGACGACGGAACCGTCTTCGACTATGTGCCGAACGGCGAAGGCGTGCCGCGTCGCGTCGGGCGTGCGCTCGCGGCGGTGAATCCGAAAGAAGGCACTCTCCGACGCGCGATCAAGCGTGGCGAAAATGAACTCGCGGAGTTTTTGATCGGCCAGGATATCTTTTGTCCGTCGACATCTGTCTGGTCGCCGGAGGCCGAGATGGGCGATCGACTGCTTGTCGAGATCTCGCGTGGCTGTTCGCAAGGCTGTCGTTTTTGCTGGGCAGGTTACAACTACTATCCTCCGCGTGTTGTTCCCGCGAAAGACATTCTTGCGAAGGCGGCTGAGTGGCGTTCGAAGACTAACAAGATCGGTCTCGTCTCGACGGCGGTATGCGACCATCCCGAGATCTCAACCATCCTTCGAGAACTCCGTGCGATGGACTACCGCATCACCGTGTCATCGCTCCGGCTCGATCAGATCTCGGAAGAATTGCTCGACGCGCTTGTCGAGTCGCGCGATCAGCAGATAGCGGTCGCTCCGGAAACCGGGTCCGACCGATTGCGTCGCGTCATCAACAAGAATCTGACAAACGACGAGATCGTCGACATCTGCGGTGCGGTCTTCGACCGCGGCATGCTGACCGTCAAGCTTTACATGATGGTCGGTCTTCCAACTGAAACGCAGGAAGATCTCGATGAAATGTTTGTTCTCGTCGAGCGGATCAAGAACCGCATGCTCGAGGCGGGAAAGAAATTCGGTCGGGCGGGACGGATCATTCCGTCGCTCAACGGATTTGTGCCGAAGCCGAACACGCCGCTGCAGTGGGACGCGATCTGTGACGAGAGAGAATTGAAACGCCGGATCAAGTATGTCTGCAAAGGTCTGTCAAAGATTCCGAATGTCGATGTGAGATTCATGTCGGCTCGAATCGCGCACGAGCAGGCACTGTTTTCTTCGGGCGACCGACGCGTCGCGAAGGTGATCGATCGAGCGGCCGCCCTCAGTGGAGACATTGATCGAGCTCTTCGCGAGACCGGTGTCGACTCAGCGTTCCATACATCGCGCGACCGTTCGTACGACGAGTTTCTCCCCTGGTCGATCGTCGACTCCGGTCTTTCCTTTGAATTCCTGCGCACCGAACACGAAAAAGCACGAGAGGCTCTTTCGAGTCTCCCGTGCCCTGCAGTAGAAAAATGTACTGTTTGCGGAGTGTGTCCGTCGACGTGGCTCGCCGACGCCCCTCCCGCTCTCGTGCAGATACAGCCCGCGAAAGTTCGGCAGGCCCTCGCCGCAGTTTAGATTATTCCTTTAACAGATAACCGACGGGCTTAGCCGTGTAGTCGAAGTTGTAGGTGTATTTGTACATGCCGAACGGCAGCATATTCACCTTTCGCTCGTATTGAACGTGTGCCTCGACGACGCCGTTCACGGGCCCGATCTCGACGAGTGCATCATCGGGAACGTTGTACTCCTTTGACGCTTTGTTGATAGATGCGGTGACGACATCCAACGGCTTAATGCGTCCGGAGGCGCCGAGTGCTTTCACAACCGCCGTATCCATCTCCTGTCGAAAACTCGCTCCTTCGTACGCGACCGGCACATAGTTACAGCCGGCGTGTCCGATCAAACCGAGCACGATAAACACAAATAGAAACTTCACAGCGGCGCCGCCCCGCTCTGAGCTCCGCTCAGTGTTGAATTCTTTCATGGTGGTGAACTCCTGAAAAGAAAATGACCCGGGCTCTCGCTACTGCTTCTGGACCGCTTTCAACGCCTTTTGAATCGCCGTTCGAGGAATGGTTGAACCCGGCACAATAACCGGTTTGCCAATGCCTCGAAGCAGGACCCAATTGAGTGATTCGCCGATCCGTTTCTTGTCGTATGTGAAAGCCTCGATAACCTTTGAAGGGTCGATGTGGCTGATGGCAGGCAGGACGCCGGCCCGATGCACAACATCGTTCAACAAGTCTACTTCATTGGGAGTTAGCAGTTCAAGGTTTTTTGATAGCTCGGCCGCGAAGCGTATACCATGACCGACGGCCTCACCATGCCGTAAGTACTTGTAGTTTGTTACCTTTTCGAGGGCATGCGCGAGCGTGTGTCCAAAATTCAGAATCTTTCGAGATTGAGGCGAGACATTTTCCGGCGATTCGGTTTCGTCATTCCGAACGATTCGGGCCTTGAACCGAACCTGATCGGCAATAAGTTTGCCGAGCTCGTCATGGAAGCTCTCGTCTTCGAATTGCCTTCCAAACCGACCGTTCTTCGAACGTGCGAGGACGGTCTCCGTCTGTTTTAGAAGCTTCGGACCGGATATCGCTCCTTGTTTAACTGCTTCACAAAAGCCGGCCGTAAGCTCCCTCGTGTTGAGGGTCGCAAGTGTTCCAGTGTCGATCAGAACTCCGTACGGCTGATAGAACGAGCCGATAAGGTTCTTGCCGAAAGAGCTATTCACCGCGGTCTTACCTCCGACGGATGAATCGATCATAGCCAGCAATGTCGTCGGAACCTGCAGAAACGGAACCCCGCGCTGGTAAACAGACGCCGCGAATCCGGCGAGATCTCCCACGACGCCACCGCCGAGGGCAATGATGGCATCGTCGCGTGTGAAGCGAAGTTCGCAAAGCCGATCGAGCGTCGATTCGAGTGTTCGAAGATTCTTATGTCGTTCGCCGTCGCCGATGAGATGGACGCTCGGCGCGAAGCCCGCCTTCGTAAGACTGGTCGCACAGCCGTCACCGTAGAGTCCGTAGACTTTTCGATTCGATATGATGAGGACGCGGCCGCGGGTTCGGTCGAGACATTGGCTCGCCCACGCTCCAACGTCTGTGATCGTTCCGTGACCGATAGCGACATCGTACTTCGACGAGCTTCGGGAGACTTTTATCGGGACCTTTTTTTGCACGGTAGAGAATAAAAAAAACCGCGAGGCTAATGCTCGCGGCAGGATTGATGATGTTTGTGCAGGTGAAGCAACGTGGAAGTGCACCGCACCTGCCAATTCGTGGTAACCGTCCTCACCCCGGTGACCACTGGAAACGGAGGTTCCACCTACCGTTTCGATGCACATAATATACAGTCACCCGCCGCGAGATTGCAATAGCTTTATAGGTTAACCCAGATTTGCTTTGATTACTTCCGCCAGACCGTTTGCCTGTCGCTCGATCTCGGCCTGTTCCTGTCCCTCGATCATCACCCGAGCCAAGTTCTCCGTGCCCGAGTATCGGAGCAGCAGTCTTCCTTTACCGGCCAGTTCGTTCTCGATCGAACGACTGGCCGACGCGATGGCGGCGACGTCGTCGAATGGACGCTTCTCGCGAACCTTTACGTTGACGAGCGTCTGCGGGTATCTGACAAAACCTTCCGTCATCTTTGAGAGCGCCGCTCCGCGGGAACGCATCGCCTGTAGCATAAACAAACTCGTCATCATTCCGTCGCCGACCAGACTCTCCCGCGGAAAGATCACATGCCCCGACTGCTCACCGCCAAGTTCCGAATCGCTCCGTAGCAATTCATCGAGTACGTACTTATCGCCAACCGCGGTCCGAACAAGTTCGAGACCGATCGACGAAAGAGCGAGCTCGAGACCGATGTTGCTCATGACGGTTGCGACGACCTTGCCGTTTGCGAGTTGGCCGCTGTCTTTCATGAACCGCGACATGACCCAGAGCGTCGCGTCGCCATCGACGATCATGCCCGACTCATCGACAAAAAGAGCTCGGTCCGCGTCCCCGTCGAACGCGACACCGAAATCCGCTTTTTCCTCGACGACCTTCGCCTGAAGTTGGTCGAGATGAAGTGACCCGCAATTGAGGTTGATGTTGCGTCCGTCGGGCTGGTCGTTGAATACGATCACCTCCGCGCCCAGGCGTCGGAGAAGATCGGGAGCGAGATGCGACGCGGCACCGTTTGCACAGTCTACAGCGAGTCGCAGGCCATCAAGACGAAGTCCGTCGACCTCATTCTCAAGATGTGCAAGATAAGCGTCCTGATATTCCGATGCGTGCGTGGTGTCGAGATCGATGGCTGCTTGTGCTGTTCCATTCGATGACTGCGAAGCGTGAATGTCTCGCTCGATGGCTCGCTCCGTCGGTTCGTCGATCTTCTTTCCATCGGGCGAGAAGATCTTGATGCCGTTGTCCTCGTAGGGATTGTGCGACGCACTTATAACGATTCCCGCGTCGAACTCAAAACGTCCGGTCAGGTATGCAACGCCCGGCGTCGTGATCACACCTGCCGACCGGCATTGAGCACCTGCTTCGGTCGCACCGGAGTGGAACGCAGCTTCAATTGATTCTCCCGACTCGCGCGTGTCCCGGCCAGTCACAAAACGTGGGACGCGGCCGAGGCGATCGGTGAACTGTTTCGCGAGTGAACGGCCGATCTCACGAACTGTCTCGGTGTCTAATGGGAACGATCCGGCGTGACCGCGAATCCCGTCTGTACCAAATAGCTTTTCCATATTCGGGTGTCAGTCTAGAAAGTATATGGCAGCGCTCCTTTTATCAACCCCGCATAACTTATCTTTGTAGTTTACATAAATGAACGTTTTTAATTTGACAACCTTTAACTCAATGCGGGAATCTGTACGATAGCTGGGCCCTCCATAGCCTCGCGTTAAACGACACCTTACGTTCATCCAGAAAAGTAATTCCTATGAAGGCGAAGTTTTTTTGCGCGGTAATATCACTTTTAGTTCTTAGCGGACTCACGACTGCTCAGTCGGGCGTCGAGCCGACTCCTACGCCGTTAAAGGTCGTCATAACCGACTCAATGCCGCCGGCGAGAAACGTCCCTTCGCAGTCGTTGGTTGAACCCACGCCGACACCGGTCAAGGTCGTCATTACGAACTCGGCACCTGCGAACTCTGCGACCGTAGCTCCGAGAGTCACGCCGACGGCCACGCCTCTTACCACACGCGAGAGGTTTTCGGGTCCGGCAATTAACTCAGAAATGGCCGGCGTACCTTCGATGGGAACCAGTATCGCCGCCACCTCTCTGAGTTTTGGGCAGATCAAGGGCAAGATCGCCGAAGCAAAGCGGCTACTGCAGACACGTCCGCTGGCGACCGCACTCGTCGAGGGCACCGCCCCGACGGATTATGTCCGCGTCGCGTATCAGGATTCGAAGAGCAACCGTATCGACTTTTTTGTTCTGAACAAGGATTCGTTTCTCGATATCAAGAACGAGAAGTTTGTCTCATCGGAGAATGGACGTCAGCTTCGTGTGCGCACGATCCGCGGAAACGGAGTGAACACGCCCATCGTCGTTCTCGACGATCAGAATCAGCAGCAGCTTCCGTTGATGGTTCAGTACCCGGTCGTTCGGAACGGCAAGTACATGGAGACGGCCTACTACATGTCGACCCATCCCGGGCTAATCACGTCTGAAGTAGTTCACGCCGGCCGCTACTACGTTCATAACGTCATCGAGATCGCCCGTGACCGGCTTCGCGATAAAGGCATCAACATCTCGCCGAAGCTTGCGGACATCGCCGAGCGTCTTGCGACAGTTGAGCACGTCGATCACTCGCGTTTCAGGAACGAGTATCACGCAAACATCTACAACGACATCTTCACGCTATACGCGTTGAACGAAGGTCAGACCTATCGTTATTCGGTCAGCTCGGCAGGTGCTGGTGGAATGGTGCAGATGATCCCGTCGACGTATCGGATGGTCCGCTCATGGCATCCCAACATTCCGCTCATCCCGGATTTCGTCGAAGGAATGCGAAACCACGTGAACGCGACCGAGGCGATGCTGCTCTATATGCAGCGAACTTGGACTGACCTGATCGCAAGTCCCACGGTTGCCCAAGCTCACGCATCGGGCAAGGCGACGCAGGAGCAGCTAATGGCCGCGGGTTACAACTCAAACCCTGCCAGGATCGCGGGCTACATAAACCGTGCCGGCGAAAACTGGACCGGACTGATCCCGCGTGAGACGAAGATCTATTTGCAGATCTATGAGTCGCTCGAGAAGCACGTCCCGATGACGCCGCGGACGAAGTAAAGGATTTTTGGTATCGGCTCCGGAATGAGCAGGTAGACGCGAGCCCCCAGCACTAGCTGGGGGCTTTTCCGTTAGCGAAGTTCTGTTGTCGACAAAGGCGGCTTGCCGCATCGCATTGCGGTCAGGCTTGCCTGACC